>JBIIMR010000041.1:0-8745 GCA_044337895.1 Alphaproteobacteria bacterium | reverse complement strand
CTCTTTTTAAACCTATATCTTTTAGTGCTGCCATTAAAAGCATTCCACTTCTTCCTACAAAAGGTTTTCCTGCTAAATCTTCTTCTTTTCCTGGTGCTTCCCCTACTACAAGAATTTTTGAGTTTATGTTTCCATCTCCTAAAACGGTATTATTTGCTGTTTTACTTAAATCACATGCAGAAAAAGTTTCCATGTAAATTTGAAGTTCTTGGTATGAATTAATATTTTTTAAATCTTGATTGATTTTTGAAATAGATTCTAAATTGCCTACATAATGGTTTGTTTTTATTTGGATAGATTTTTGTTCTGTTGGTTCTTTAATAATTTCTGTATCTGTTGAATTATCTGTTGAATATTTATCTGTTGTGTTTGTTATGTTTTGCGGCTTTGGTATGATTGTTATTGTTTTTTTTAGAGGTAAATTTAGCGCTTCTGATTCTTTATGTTTTTGTATCTTTATTGTAGGTTCTGTAGATTGAATTTCCTTTGTTAATATCTTGTTTGAAATGTATGATACACCTAAATATTCGTATACATTGATTAAATTTTTAATTTTGATGTTTGACATGTATTTTTGTATCTTGATAATAAATAAATTTCATATTAAAAAATATTTTTTTTATTATGATAACACTATTTAAAAGTATATTCTACAATAAGATATAAATTTGATTGCTATTATTTTGATTTGATTTTAAAATATTGAAGTCAAATTAAGAAGTTATTAAGTAATATTTATTATAATTTGTTTTGAATTTGTTATATAAAAGTTCTAAAACTAATAAAATAATTTTGTTGTGAAATAATTGATTATGGTTTTATTAAAAGAATTTGGTATTACTTATTCTTTAAAAATATTGTTGAATATATTAAACAGAAGAGTTAGGTACAATGAATAAAACAACTGCTAATTATAATAATGGTAAAAAGATTTTTATTTTAATATTGAGTGTGGTGTTAATAATTTTTGGAATATTAATTTACAAAAATTATGTTAGTGTTGAGGATGTATATATTGAAAATCCTAGAACTTTCTCTTATAAAGAAAAAGATGGATTACTTGCAAATATAGTTAATGCTCAACAATCTATTTTGTTTTTTGATTATAAAAATACATATAAATTTTATAATAATGCTTTAAAAAAGGATCCTAAAAATGAAGCATTGTTAGAAGAATATCTATTCTTTTTGGTTGGTAGAGGTGATTTTAATAACTCGGTTAAAATTGCTCAAAAAATTGTTAAATATTCATCTAAGCATTTTCTTGCTAATATGGTTATTTTTGTTTCATTAATTAAAAATGGCAAAAACCTAGAAGCAGAAAATTATTTAGCTAGATTAAAGGATAATGATGGATTTTCATTATTTAACTTTATGTTTGCTGTAATTAGTGGAATGAATAATTTTAAAGATAATGATACAAAAAAATTTGAGGAAAGCTTTAAAGATATTAAGATTCAATTTGAAGATTTTTATTTAAATAATCTGGCTGCAAACTATGTTATAAAAAATAATAAAGAAAAAGCAATGATATCTTATAAATATATAACAAATAATATTCCTTCTATAGAATCTACTTTAATCTATAGTAAACTTGTATTTGATAAAGATAAAAAAAGTGGAATTAAAACTTTTATGGAATATTTGGATGATAATTTTTTAACAGAAGAACAAGCGGAAAAATATTTAGAAAAATATGAAAATAAAATTGATAGTAAATGGTTAATTTCTGATGCATTTATGAGACTTTCTAAATTTATGTCTTATCAGTCTATTGCTCCTTATCTTGCTCCTGAATCTTTTATTATGGTTCAGCTTGCTTTAATGGTTAATCCGAATAATGATATTGCAAAAATTGAAACAGCTACTTATTATGAAAAAATAGGTGATTTTAATGAAGCAATTAAACAACATAAAACAGTAAGTAATAAAAGCTTTTTTTATAGAATATCTTACCAGAGGGTCTTTGCAATCTTAGAAGAACTTGGAAAAATGGATTTAGCTTTGAAAGAGATAAAAGATGTTATAGGCTATGATACAACTAACCCTTTACCTTTAATTGAAAAGGGTCATGTTTTTCATAAAATGGGAAAGTATGAAGAAGCTATTAAATCTTATAGTGATGCTTTGAATTTATCTGAAAAACATAATATTAAGCTTGCTAAATGGTTGTCTTTATACTTTAGGGGAATATCTTATAACAAACAAGATAAATGGGTAAATGCGGAAAAAGATCTTTCTGAGGCTCTTAAGTTGAACTCTTCTGATTCTTTATTACTGAATTATTTGGGTTATTCATATATAGATAGGGATGTTGATTTAGAAAAAGGATTTGAATTGATAAAGAAAGCTTTAGAAAAAGATCCTGAAAATTCATCTATATTAGATAGTTATGCTTGGGGATTTTTTAAAAAGAAACAATATGATAAAGCTCTTGAAATTGCGAACAAAGCTATATCTATTACTCCATATGATGCTGTTCTTACCGACCATTTGGGGGATATATATTGGCAAATTGGTAAATATAAACAAGCAGTTTATCAATGGAGAACTGCTACTAACCTTAGCCCAGAGGAAGACTTAAAATCAAAATTAATAAATAAACTAAAAGGGCAATTACCTGATTATTTAGATAAAAAAAATGTTGATAAAATTCAAGAAGTTCAACAAATGATTAATGATGGTGTTGCTATTGAAAAAGAAGTTATAACAGAAGTAAAAGAAGAAAAAAAAGATACTAATGTTACAAATACAGTTAGAAAAACAAATGAACAAAAAGGAAAAACAAAAAAATTAGATAAAAAGAAAGTTAAAGATAAAAATAACAAAGTTAAAAAAGAAAAATAATATACAAATGTTGTATTTAAAAGCATATGCTAAAATAAATCTTTTTTTAAATATAAGTAGCAAATTAAAAAATAATTACCATTCTTATGAATCTTTGATTGTATTTTTAGATCTATTTGATGAAATATTTGTAGAAAAAACAAATGATTTCAAAATAGAAATTAAAGGAGAATTTGGAGATGATTTAAAGGGTGATATATTTAATAATTTGTTATATAAGGTTATTGTTTATTTTGAAGAAAAATATGAAAAAAAATTTAATTACTCTGTGTCGTTAATTAAAAATATTCCTGTTGCTTCTGGTATGGGTGGAGGATCTGCTGATTGTGCAAAAATGATTTTAATTATAAATCATTTGTGGAATCTTAATCTGTCTATAAAAGATATGATGTTAATAGCTGAATCTTTTGGAACTGATGTTTCTGCTTGTTTATTGGATAAACTAATATTTGTAGAAGGTATTGGGAATAAAATAAATATCTTAAATAATCAATTAATTGATTTTAAATATGTGTTAATTGTAAATCCTTTAATTCAGTTATCTACTAAAAGTGTTTTTGATAACTTTACAGATTCTTTTAAAAATGTAGTTGACTATAGGGTAATTTCTAAAATAGATAGTGCTAAGGAGATGTTTGATTTAATAACTGTCAATCAAAACTCTCTTTTGAATGCTGCTACTAATATTTGTCCTCAAATTTTAAAAATAATATTTTATTTAGAGAATACTAATGCTTCTTTAGTTAGAATGTCTGGTAGTGGAGCAACTTGTTTTGGAGTTTATTCTAGTAAAAAAGAACTTGATTCTGCTTATGCAAGTATAAAAGAAGTTTTACCTAACTATTATATTAAAAAAACTCAAATATTAAATGGGGGTAATTAAGTTTTTTGTGTAAAAAATTTGGTGGAAGCTAAAAATTTTCTTGAAATTTTTTTATTTTATGGTATTATTTATTAGTTATTTTTAATTTTTATAGTTGAAAATAGTTGTATGTGTTTGGGATGTAGCCAAGCGGTAAGGCAACGGGTTTTGATCCCGTCATGCGTAGGTTCGAATCCTGCCATCCCAGCCATTAATATTTGTTCTTATTCTGTATATTCTTCTTATATGCATGTGTTTTTCTTTTTTATTGTGTTTAAAAAATTTTATTGGGTTTTTGAATTATTTCTTATTGTTTGCTTATTTATAGTGGAGTTATTTTTAGATGAAATTATTTGGGAAAGAGTTATAATGCAAAATATATAAAAAAGAGGTATCAATATTTCTATTATACCTCTTTTTGAAATTATTTTAAATCTAAGCATATGAATTATTAATAGCTTATTTAATGACTTTTGGGTTCTTGTAATTATAAATTTAAAATGTATTAAAACTTGTATCTTGTTGTTTGTGTGGGTGATTGTTTTGCGATATTCTACTTAAAGAGGGCATTTTTATGCTCACTTCTTCTGTTGATTCTGGTTGAGAAATTTCATTAAAATTTATCTCTTCTTTAAATGAAGTTGCTTTTGTGGTTAGAATGCTTTTAATCATATCCTCTAAATATATTCTGTTTTTAGAAAATTCTGATTGTTTAAAAAGTGAGTTGTATTTAACTAATGTTTGATTCATAATTTTTTACTATCCCTAATAAATGTTTTTGTAAAATTTTTTTATATATAAATAGTAACTTAAAATAGTTAAATTATAGTTGAAATGAAATGTTAAATTAGTAACACTTGATTAAGTAGTTTAAAAAAACTAATATAATCTTGATTATAATATAGAAATACTATTTTCTTGTATGGTAATTTTTTTAGGAAAAGAATCCTCTTGATGGAAATTTTTAAGTAAATCTGAGATTGATTTTGATATAAATAAAAAATCATTTATGAAATCTATGCTAGAAAGTTCCATTAAAACTTGGGTATTACCTTTAAAAAAACTACAAGCTAGTGCAATAAAATCAAAAATGTAAATATCCTTTTGAGAATCTTTATAAGTTAAAATTTCATAAAAATTATTTTTATGAAAAGATTCGGAAATTTTTTTTATTTCTAATAAAAACTGATTAATATTTTTTTCTTTACTGGTGGATAAAAAATTATATACTATATCCAAAAAATTACTATATGTTTGGTTGTTTATCATGCTTTCTTATTTTCTAAAAATATTATAATATAATGCTAATTTTGCTTTTTTATTAATAATTTTAATATAACATTATTAATTATAAAATGTTATATTTGTAATTAATTTTTTTGTAATTTAATTATATAAATATAGTGTTAGTTTGTAAAGGTTATTTAATTTTATGGATATTATAATTAATATTAGGTCTATGATTGCAATTATAGGGTATTTAATTGCAACTTTTGGTGTTCTAATGTTTATACCTGCTACAATTGATTTTATTGGGGATGAATATGGGGCAAAAAGCTTTTTTATGATAGGATTAATTTGCTCTTTTATTGGTTTTTCTTTTGCATTTGCTAATAAATCACATATAAATAAAGATATATCTATTAAACAGGGAATCTTTTTAACATCTATTGCTTGGATAGTTCTTTGTTTTGTTGCATCTTTACCGTATGTTTTTAGTGATCTTAATTTTAGTTTTACCGATGGTTTTTTTGAAGTTATGTCTGGATTTTCTACTACTGGTGCTAGCATTATTCCTGATGTTTCTGTTTTATCTACGGGATTTCATTTTTGGAGGCTTTTAATGGGTTGGTTCGGTGGTGTTGGAATAGTTTTGATTAGTGTTATTTTTATTCCAACCCTACAAAGCATGGGGATGATATTATTTAAAATTGTTGGAATGGAAACATTTGATCACTCTTTGTCTAAGGCTAGGCAAACTGTTATAGGGATTGTTATATTGTATTTTGTAGCGACTATTGTTTTTACAATTATATTAAACATAGTTGGTGAAATATCTTTTTTTGATTCATTGATACATATTATGAGTTCAATATCTACTACTGGTCTTTCTAACAAAAATGAATCTGTTATGTATTTTGCTAGTTATAAGGTTGAATGGATTATTTGTTTTGTAATGTTTTTATCTGGGTCTCCTTATATTTTGATGTATTATGCAGTATTTTTAAGAAAATTTAATTTATTGATAAAAGATCAACAATTTATAGGTTATTTTTATTTAATTGTAATAATTTCTATAATTTTGAGTGTTTATTTATTTTTATATAATGGATTTAGTATTTTAGATTCCTTGACAAAAGCAACTTTTAGCACATTAAGTATGTTAACTGGGACTGGGATGGCAAATATTGATTATACAAAAATTAATCCATTTATGACTATGGTATTGTTTTTTACTATGATGGTTGGTGGATGTGCGGGATCTGCCGCTGGTGGGTTAAAAATATATAGATTACAGGTATTTTTTAAAATAGCTAAGATATCTATAAAAAAAATATTTTTAACAAATAGAGTTATTGTTCCTTATTATAATGGTCGTCCTGTAAGTTCTGATTCTGCTATGGCAATACTTTCTTATATTATTTTATTCTTTGTTACCTTGGTTGTTTTTTCTTGTGTTTTATCTGCTATGGGGCTTGATTTTATTACTGCTATTAGTTCTGCTGTTGCTTGTTTGTCTGGGGTTGGTCCTGGGATTGGTGGGATTGTTGGTCCTGTTGGAAATTATAGCTTGCTTCCTGATTCTGCTAAATGGGTTCTTTCTATTGCAATGTTTATGGGTAGAATAGAATTATTTGGGGTGTTTATTTTATTTTACAGGGAATTTTGGAATGAATAATAAATATTTAGTTTCTTAACTTATAGCCCGTTTTTAATAAAATATAACTAATTAATAATAAAATAAAATTGATAGCAAATAGATAAATACCCTCACTGATTACTGAAAAATCATTAACTCCATTAAATCCATATCTAAATCCATCTATCATAAAAAAAACAGGATTGTAATGGGAAATTTTTTGAAAAAATATAGGTAAAGAATTAATAGAATAAAAAGTTCCTGAAAGAAAAGTAAGTGGAGTAATAATTAGAGTAGTAAAATTTGCTAGTTGATCGAACTTTGTTGAAACTATACCTGCTATTAACCCTAAACTAGAAAGAATCCCTGAGGAAATAATTCCAAAATAAAATATTATTAAAAAACTATGGATTGTGATTTCTGTAAAGGGTAACATGATTGCAATAGTAGCAAAAGCAACTAAAAATCCCCTTGTTATTCCTGATAAAAAATATCCCCAAACAAGTTGCATTGGAGTAAGGGGTGATATTAGAATGTCTGTTATTGTTCCCATTAATTTAGAGACCAACAATGTACTTGAGGTATTTGCAAAACTATTTTGAATGATTGACATCATTATTATTCCTGGTAATAAAAAATTTAAAAAATTAGTAGGATTATCTGTTGTTGCTACCCTACTTCCTAGGGCATGGTAAAATACAAAAAACATCATTGAGCTTGTTATTACAGGTGATAGTATTGTTTGACCCCAAACTTTTAAAAATCTATCTACCTCTTTTTTATAAAACGAATAAAACTCTATAAAAATAGAATGCTTATTGTTATCTTTAGGGTTAGTTTTAACTGTTTGCATGTTTTTTAATTCCTTTTTTAATTTGAATTTTAATAGAATATTTAAGTTGATTTATTATATAATAATTTTAATTATTAAGAAAATTATTAATAATCAAGAAATAGAGATTAGGATAAAAGGTTGTTTGTTTATGGAAGATAAAAAAAGAATTACATTTGAAATAATATATGAAATTGCTACTTCTTATTTAGCAAAATTTTATGTTACTAAAAAAAAATTACGAGAATTTTTAAATACAAAAATTAAAAAACTCAACCCTGAAAATGAAAATGAAATTGCATCTTTAATTGACTCTGTGATAGAGGATTTAGAAAATAAAAAATACATTAATGATGATTTAATTGCTGAAAATAAAATTAATTCTATGTTAAAAAAGGGTAAGAGTTTACATAGTATTAAGTCTAATCTTTACAGTAAAGGATTAGGAAATAATTTAAAAAAATCCATGCAAGAAAGTCTATTATCTGAAAATGAAATAAATTTATTAGCTTTGCTTAATTATTTAGAAAAAAAAAATTTACCCCCATTTAATAGGGAAAAAATATTAGATAAACAAGAAACGCAAAAAATTCAACAAAAATTAATTTTGCTTGGTTTTAGTTTTAATATGATAGAATCTGTTATGTATTATGATTTAGATTATGCAAATAATATAAAAGATGGGTTAAATCTTAAAAATGACAAGTGAATTAAATTTAATTATTGATAATATTTCTACTGGAATAGTTTTATTTGATAAACATAAAAAAATAAAATCTTTTAATAAATTAATTGTTGAAATTTGGAAACTTGATTCTAATGTGTTATTTGAGGGAATGTTAATTGGGTCTTTTTTTGAGATACTTCGTGAAAATTTTTTGTATCCTGAGACTGAAGATATTGTTTCTTTTAATAATAAGTTAGATGTAATGTTTGCTAAAAATAATTTTCAATCGCAAAAAAATATTATCTTAATGGATGGTAGGCAAATTGAAGAAAAATTTAATAAATTTGATGATTTTTTATTAATTACTTTTGAGGATAAAACTAATTTAAAAAATATGACTTACAATTTTAATTTGTATAAGCAAATGTTAATTAGAATTATTGAAAAAAGTATGGAAGCTATGCTATTAGTTGATAGCAGTGGGCATGTTGAATTGTATAATCAAAAGTTTATAGATTCTTTTATGATAGATATTGAAAATATGGAAGGCAAACATATAAATGATTTACTTAAGCAAACTATATTAACCGATAGCGAAAAAATTAAGCTTAAAACTGCAATTCTTGGAATTACATTAAATAATAAAATATTTAATGTAATGATGGAAAATAAAAATG
>JBIIMR010000040.1:0-8768 GCA_044337895.1 Alphaproteobacteria bacterium | reverse complement strand
TATATCTAAATATTCTTTATTTGATTCAAAATATGATTCTATCAAAGAATCCTTAATATCAACATTGTCAAAACTCCACGGAGATGGCTAATGATTAATTTTATAAATAAATTTTTTAATCAAATAATTATAAGTATCATCAAGCTATATCAGTTGATTATTTCCCCATATTTAGGCAATAATTGTAGATTTAATCCAACTTGTTCCAATTATGCAATAATCGTTTTTCAAAAATATAATATTTTTAAAGCACTTTATTTAACTATTTATAGAATCTTAAGATGCAACCCTTTTTTTAAAGGCGGAAACGATTACCCAACAGATTACCCATTTAATAACAGTAACAAAAACAATAAGGAATTATAATTACTATGAGTGATAAAAATATAGGTATTTGGATTTTTTCAATTTTATCAATAGGTATTTTTTTAGTATGGGATTATTTTTTTATTAAACCATTACAAATACAAGAAAAAGAAACAACAAATACCACAGCAATTAGCAACACCCAAGAATCAGATATTTCTGCATCTAAAAGTTTAAATTTACAAAATACTAATATACAAACTTCAAAAATTAAAGATTTAAAAGATGAATTAACTAATAAAAATGTGATTAACATTAACAGTAAAAATTTTACAGGAAGAATCAATTTAGCAGATGGTAAAATAGATTATTTATTGTTAAAAGATTATAATCTTGATCTCAACTCAAGCGAAAAAATAATTATGCTTAACCCTAAAAACACCTTAAATACAAGTTATATCACAACAGGACTTTTATTAGAAGAAACAGACGATTCCAAAATTGCTTGGCAATCAAATTCTCAAGAACTAACAGATTTAAACGAAGTTATATTAACAAAAAAAATAAATCAAAATTTAATTGTAATCAAAACAATTAAAATTCATAATAATTACTTATTAAAAGTTACAGATAAAATAATTAACAATACTGGTAATAAAATAGAAGTAACCCCTTATTCTTCCATAGTTAAAACATTACCTAACTCTTTGCAAGATACTTTTATTTCCCATGAGGGTATAGTTTTTAATTTAAAAGATACTTTTGAAACACTAAATTATGAAGATATAGATGATAAAAAAGAAATCATTTTGCAAGGCAGCAGTAGCTTCGCAGGCTTTTCAGATAAATATTGGCTTACAAGTTTAATTTCCACTTCAAAAGAACAAAAAGAAATTATGTTAAGAGCTTTTACCAATCTTAACAATCAAAAAGCATATCAACTAGATTACACTTTAAAACCCATAACAATTAATAAAAATAGCAATCAAGAATTTACTAATTTATTATATATCGGTCCTAAAGAATATAGATTAATCAATAAATATAATACAGAATATAATATAGATAAGTTTGATTTTGTAATAGATTACGGTTGGTTCTTTTTTTTAGTAAAACCAATGTATAAATTATTTTTATTTTTAGATGATATTTTTGGCAATTTTGGCTTTTGTATTTTAGTTTTAACCTTAATTGTAAGACTTGTTTTATTCCCATTTGCCTATAAATCTTATATTTCTATGAATAAAATGAAATTACTACAACCTAAGTTAAAAGCATTAAAAGAAAAATACAAAGCAGACACAACAAAGTATAATTCAGCGGTTATGGAATTTTATAAAAAAGAAAAAATCAACCCTTTAGCAGGTTGCTTACCTGTTTTGTTACAGATTCCAATTTTTTTCTCATTATATAAAGTTATATTTTTAAGCATAGAGATTCGCCATCAACCATTTTGGGGTTGGATAAAAGATTTATCTAGCCAAGACCCCACAACAATTGTAAATTTATTTGGCTTAATTCCATTTAATCCACCAAGTTTTTTACATTTAGGTATTTGGCCAATTTTAATGGGTGTAACAATGTTTATTCAACAAAAACAAAGCATGACAACAATGGATGAAATGCAAAGAAAAATTTTTATGTTTATGCCCCTAATTTTAACATTTGTGTTGGCAGGATTCCCATCCGCTTTATTAATTTACTGGACTTTCAGCAATGTTTTAGCAATTTTGCAACAATTTTATATTAATCATAAAACTAAAACAATGGGATTAACTCTTCCTAAAAATACAAAATCAACTAAAAGATAAAAAATGGCAGATATTTCTTTATTTAAAAAACCATGTGTTTTTATGTTAGGTGCAATGTCTTTTAAACAATTTCCTAAACTAGATTTAGCAGAAGTTGCATTTTTTGGCAGATCAAACAGTGGAAAATCAAGCCTTATAAATCGCTTAGTATATCAAAAAAAATTAGTTAAAACTTCAAACACCCCAGGAAAAACAAAAGAGATTAATTTTTTTAATTTATATTCAAAATTATTATTAGTAGATCTTCCAGGGTATGGCTTTTCTAAAGTAGATGATAAACTGAAAAAAAAATGGCAAAATTTAGTATTTAATTATTTAAAAGAAAGGCAATCCCTCAAGCAAGTTTATTTAATTATAGATATTCGCAGAGGAATAAAAGATATCGACGAAGAAGTTATGAATTTTTTAGAATCAAATCTTAAAAGTTACAGCATAGTGTTAAATAAAATAGATAAAATTTCAGAAAAAGAAGCAGAATCAACCCTCAAATTAACCCAAGAGCAACTATCAAATAAATTATTTTGCAAAGGAATTTATTTATTATCAATAAAAGATAATGAAGACGGTTACAATTTTTTAAGAAAAGAATTGCTTTCATTTATAAATATTTAATTATTTTATGTTTATTATACTTATAAATAGGATTATTAAAACCTACTATTTATAAAGTTAAATATTAATAAACAAGGAATAATTAATAAAATGGAAACAATAAAAGAAGAAAATAAATTAGAATCACTTGATTTAGAGAAAGAAATAAATAAATTATTTGATGAAAAAGATAGTTTAAATAGTTTAAGCTTAGATGCAAAAAAAACCATAGATTTGGTATTAAAAGAATTAAACGATGGTAAAATAAGAGTTGCAAATAAAAATCAAAGCGGCAATTGGATAGTAAGTGAATGGATAAAAAAAGCAATTTTGTTATCTTTTAAATTAAATGATAACAAATTAGTTTCAGGTGCAAGTGAGAATTCATTTTGGTTTGATAAAGTTAGTAATCGTTTTAAAAATTTTTCTTCAAAAGATTTCAAAGATTCTAAGATTCGCACAGTCCCAGGGAGCTATGCAAGATACGGTTCTTTTATTGATGAAGGGGTTATTTTACTTCCAAGCTTTATTAATGTAGGAGCATATGTAGGTAAATCAACCATGATAGACACATGGGCAACAGTAGGATCATGTGCCCAAGTAGGTGCAAACTGCCACATTTCAGGCGGAGTAGGAATCGGCGGAGTTTTAGAACCACTTCAATCAAGCCCTGTTATTATAGAAGATAATTGTTTTATAGGAGCAAGGAGCGAAATCGCAGAAGGTGTTATAGTAAGGGAAGGAAGTGTAATTTCCATGGGGGTTTATTTAGGAGCTTCCACAAGAATTTATGATAGAGCAACCAAAAAAATTTATTATGGAGAAGTGCCCCCATATTCAGTAGTAGTTTCAGGTAGCATGCCAACAGAAAATAACCAAGAATATTTATATTGTGCAATGATTGTAAAAACAGTAGATGATAAAACAAGATCAAAAACATCAATTAATGAACTGTTGAGGTTTTAACACCATGGCAATAGATTTAATTAAACTAACACAAGATTTAATTCGTTGTAATAGCATAACGCCAAACAGTAACGGCTCTTTAGAATTAATTACAGATGTTTTAAAAAGATTAGGATTTGAAACAGAAGTAGTTACCTTTGATAATAAAAATGGTAGTTATAAAGTATCAAACTTAATAGCAAGATACGGTTCAAGAACTCCAATTTTAGGATTCTGTGGTCATTTAGATGTTGTAGAATCAGGAAATGCAAAACAATGGAAACATCCACCTTTTTCAGGGAATATAGACGAAGACTATATTTATGGAAGGGGAGCAGTAGATATGAAAAGTGGAATTACATCTTTTATTGCGGCGGTAGAAGAACTTATTGCAATAGATTTTAGTGGATCAATAGTTATAATGTTAACACTCGATGAAGAAAACGAATCAATAAATGGAATGAAAGAAGTAATGCCCTACATTAAAGAAAAAGGTATTATTTTAAATGATTGTTTAGTTGGGGAATGCACCTCAACCAATATGCTAGGAGACACAGTTAAAATAGGTAGAAGAGGAAGCCTTAATTTCAAAATTATAGCAAAAGGAACCCAAGGACATGTTGCCTATAAGGATAAATTCAAAAATCCAATTCCATTTTTAGTAGATTTTATTACAGATATCTCTTCAGAGCAATTAGATTTTGGTAACGAAGATTTTTCTGCTTCACAAGTAGAAATAACCTCAATCAAAACCTCAACAAATTCATCAAATGTAGTGCCCTCAGAAGCAACAGCACATTGCAATATTCGCTTTAATAATTTCCATACAATTTCAAGCTTAAAGGATTTTTTTAATAATGTAATCCTAAAGCACCCTAAAATTTCTTTAGAGTTTGCAGAAAACAATGCAGAAAGCTTCATTTCCAATAAGGATTCCTATATTGCAAAATCCATCAAATCAGCAATAGAAAAAACCCTAAATCTTACACCAGAATTTACAACAACAGGAGGAACATCCGATGCAAGATTTATTAAAAATTATACCAATGTTGTAGAATTTGGGATGCTAGGCAAAGGAATGCATGAAGTGGACGAAAAAATATCAATTAAGGATTTAATCAACCTAAACAAAACCTATTTAGAATTCCTCAAAATCTACTTTAAAGTAAAATAGAATCAATAAATTCCATTTATACATAAAAAATACACAAAAAACAAACAGTAGCAGGGCTATGAATTTATGTATTTATTATCCATACTTACATATTCCATAAATGCAATAATATTCTTAATAAATTCCGCTTATGCAATAATCATTAATCAAACAAGCAAAAACCATAAATCAATAACCTTAAACATAAATGCATATCAATTTAATTTCATCCATTTTTACATAATGCATACAAAAATACAACAATAAAGCTTTAACAAAATTACAAAATAATTTAAAAAATCTAAATTATAACCTAAAAGATATTAAATTTTTTTGTGATAGTTAAGCAAGCAATGGGATTGTAACCGATAGTTTTTACCCTAACTTTATTAATAGTGAAATTAAAGTTAAATACATCTAAGCAATCAAACAACCAACAATTACAAATCTTCGCCAATATTTTCAACATTAAGATTATTTTTATAGAACCTATAAACAGATAAAAACAAAATTATACAACACAAAACGGCAAAAGCAGCACTAACATCAATTGCCACTCCAAAACCAATAGGAGCATATAAAATATAAGTTATTACAACAGAGGTAATAAACAAAGCAGGAATTAAAGTAATCCACATATTTTTTTTTGTTTTAATTAAATAAATTGTTGCAATCCATAGGGTTATTGCAGCTAAAGTTTGATTCGCCCAAGAAAAATATTGCCATAACAATTGAAAGTCCACAAAACATAATCCCAAAGAAACCAAAAAGCAAGGAATTGCAATCACTAAACGATTAAATATCTTCTTTTGTTTTAAATTTAAATATTCAGCAAGCATTAACCTAATTCCCCTAAATGCGGTAGCACCAGATGTAACAGGTAAAACAATTACCCCTAAAATTGCTAAAGTTCCAACATAAGAACCCAAAGTCATAATAGCAAGCTTATCAACAACTAACGAAGGAGTGCCAATTTTTATTAATTCCAATAATGTTTTACCATCAAACATAACAATTGTTGCATAAGTCCAAATTAAAGCAACAATTCCCTCTAAAATCATCATTCCATAAAAAATACTTCTAGCTTGATTTTGATTTTCAATTGTTCTTGCCACAATAGGAATTTGAGTCGCATGGAATCCAGATAAAGCACCACAAGAAAGAACTAAAAACAGCAACGGATAAATGGGTAAATTTTGCGGATGCATATTTTGTAAATTTAATTCAGGCAAAGGCTTCCCCATAAAAAATATTACAGAAACCATAATACAAAAAGCACTAATTAATAAGAGTGCTCCAAAAAACGGATAAACTTTCCCAATAATTTTATCAATTGGCATTAAGGTAGCTAAAAAGTAATAAAAAAATAATACTGCAATCACCACATAAAAATTTAAAAAATCAGCAAGTCCAATAATTAATTTAGCAGGACCAACCACAAAAACAGTAGCAACTAAAATTAACAGCAGGGCAGAAAAAAAGTTAACAATATGCTTAAAAAACTTAGATAAATATTTTTCTGCTAAAGTAGGAAGTGTTTCCCCGTTATTTCTTAAAGATATTATTCCAATTACAAAATCATGAACCGCCCCTGCAAAAATACACCCCAGAACAATCCAAAGCATAGCAACAGGACCATAAAGAGCTGCCAAAATAGGACCAAAAACAGGACCAGTCCCAGCAATATTTAATAAATTAATCAAAGCATTTTTGGGTTTAGAAATAGGAATATAGTCAATTCCATCTTGCATTTTATAAGCAGGTGTTAATTTTTTAGGATCTATTTTTAAAATTTTTTCCACAAATTTAGAGTAAAAAAAATACCCAAATATTAATAAAGCTACACAGCTAAAAAAAGTTATCATTATATTATTTCTCCTTTATTATTTTTTAATTTAATTTAATATATCACTTTTTTTTAAATAAATGAATGTTTTATTCGTATTTTTATTTAAAAATGATAAAAAAATAACATAAAACATCATTTTTCACAATTTACAACATCCTAATTTTCATAATATTTCAACTAAGCTTTACAAAAAAGTATTCCTAATTTAAAATAAAACTATATCTGTAATAAAAAATGTAGGATTAAAAAAAACCATGCCAAAAAATATTTTTATCATTAATGGTAAACAAGAATTTGCCCATTCAGGAGGTAAATTAAATCAACTTTTAGTAGATACTACAGAAAATTTTTTAAAAGCAGAAGGAATCAACATTCAAAAAACCACAATAATAGATGGTTATAATGTAGAAGAAGAAGTAAATAAATACCTTTTAGCAGATGTAGTTATTTATCAATTTCCAGTATGGTGGATGCAAACACCTTGGAAAGTTAAAAAATATTGTGATGAAGTTTTAATCCCAGGAAAGTTATACAAAAACGATGGCAGAGTAAAAGGTGATAATACTAAAAAGTATGGAAGTGGTGGGCTTTTAATTGGTAAAAAGTATATGCTATCACTTACCTTCAATGCTCCAAAAGAGGCTTTTACAGATAAAGATGATTTTTTTGAAGGTAAATCAGTAGAAGATTTATTTTTTTCTTTCCATAAGATGAATCAATTTTTAGGAATGAAACCCCTAAAAACTTTTGTTTGTAACGATGTGATGAAAAACCCAGATGTAGATTCCTACATCAAAAATTTAAAATCCCACATCCAAACCCAAATCATAAATTAAAAATCAATGCATAAATTAGACAAATTATTTAATTTACTGTATAATTTCAATAAAGGTGTCACTTAAATTAATAAAAATAGTGTAAAGGGTTAAACTCACATGGTAAATGAAAAACTAGAAATATATTCTGTTTGTCAAATTGCTAATTATTTTATACAAGAAGGCAAGGGTAAATTTAATCATACCCAACTTCAAAAGTTATGCTACATATCACAAGGTATTACATTAGCACTATTAGACAAATTCCTTTTTTATGAAGAAATCAAAGCTTGGCAATACGGACCTGTGATTCCAGAACTATATTCAAAGCTAAAACCTGATAATCCTAACAGCACAGTAAGTATTAAAAATAAAATTCCTAATAATGAGATACCTAATTTTAACGAATATATTAAAAAAATTCTTGATTTTGTTTTTAATCATTATGGTAAATACACAGCAGGGCAATTAACAAACTTAACACATGAAAAAGATACTCCTTGGTATAAAGTTTGGAATAAAGAAGAGTGGTCTACTATACCACCTAATTTAATACAAGATTATTATAAAGCTAGATTAGAAAATGCTAATAATCAACAAAAGTAGTAGTTTAGATAAACTTAATAATGCTTTAAAAATTGTTGGTAGTCCAGACAGTAACCCAAAAGATGATAACCCAGACCCATTAACTGCAGAGGAAAGAAAAAAACAAATAGATAATCAAGGACTTCAAGAATTTTATAAATTAAGAACAGGTTGGTCATGTTTTATAATGTTTGCTATTGGTATTCTTATTTTATTTCAAATTGGTTTTTCTTTTACAATACTTTTTTGTAAAACAGAATTTATTAAAAGCGATGGAATCCTATATTTAATAGTAGGAGAGAACTTTGCCCAAGTAGTAGCTTTAGCCTTTATTGTTGTTAAATTTTTATTTAAAGATCCAAAAATCAACAATAACTAAACATTAAACTTAAACATTAAACCTAAATAAAATAACATCACCATCTTGCACAACATAAGATTTACCTTCTTGCCTTAGTTTAGCTTTTTCTTTAGCTTTTTGTTCGCCACCACATTCAACAAAATCATTATAAGAAACAACCTCAGCACAAATAAAACCCCTTTCA
This sequence comes from Alphaproteobacteria bacterium, assembly GCA_044337895.1. GTDB lineage: Bacteria > Pseudomonadota > Alphaproteobacteria > WRAU01 > JBIIMR01 > JBIIMR01. Next base: position 168 of record JBIIMR010000040.1, on the reverse strand, counting down.
AAATCAGAGTGTATTTCACCCGCAGCAGCAGGAGCTAAGGTGCCTTTTTTAATCGTCCAAGCTCTAGTTTCTTTAGGTCCAGATGTAAAATAAGTTTGTAAACTTAACAAATTATAAGCTTCTTTAATTATTTTATTTAATCCAGTTTCTTCAAGCCCCATCGCATTT
>JBIIMR010000038.1:0-8794 GCA_044337895.1 Alphaproteobacteria bacterium | reverse complement strand
AATATGAAATACCCTTAACTGTTTCGGTTCCTTTTACAATTAATGGTAGTTTACTTTTATTGTTAAGGACTGTTAATCCCATTTTTTGAAGGGGATCTAAAACTCCTGCCATGGATCTTTTGCTTAAGGAATCATCCCCTGAAAGATGAAAAGTAAAGTCCATACCTGTTAAGATTCCTAATAAAAGTCTTAGGGATGTTCCTGAATTACCAAAATATAAATCTAGGGAACTGGGTTGAAATTTATTATAGCCTAAAGATTCTACTAATAAAATAGTAGGTGATTTTTTAAAAATTGAAACACCTAAATTTTTAAAAAAATCTATTGTTATATTTGTATCCTCTGAATCTAAATAATTGGAAATGATGGTGTTTCCTTTACTTAAGCTAGCAAAAATAATTGCCCTATGGGTTAAGGATTTGTCTTGTGGGGTTTTTAATGTAAAATTTAATTCTTCAGTATATTTTGTTGTAATATTAAAATCTTTTTGCATTGATGTTATATATTTTCTATAATTATGTTTGAATGGTATTTATTTAATTAATTATAATAACATAATTATATTTAAAAAATAAGATACAATAATATAAAGATAATATAAAGATTAAGTGATTTTTTTTGATATTGATTTATTTAATTTTTTAATGTATAATTATTTAGTTATATTTATAATTAAGAAATATATAAATTTTATAAGTGAGTTGTTTTGAATGGTCTATTCTTTTATTATTAAAAGGGTGTTTTTTTTATTGATGATTTTGTTTTATTCTGCATTGTCTTTTGCTGGAATTGAAACTGAAAATGTTCGCTCTGTTAAGTTTAATAAAATGTATTTTGTTTATAAAAAATTTAATGGTTCTTTATCTTATAACTTTAAAAAAGAATTGGGTGAATTGGAGGCTGAATTTAGTTCATTAGGTTTTGATTTAACTAGACCCTCTATAATGTTTGTAGGTATAAAGCCTTATAATTATAAAAAATATGATTTTTTTGTTAATAATACATCTAATGTAAAAAACGATGAAAACTCAAATGCGGTAGGAGATTCTGCTAAAAAATATTATTTGAAAAATATTGATCCTGTTTATTACTCCACTCCTGTTGTGGCATATGTGGGATTTTTAGTTGGTGGTGGAGATATAAACGAATCTACCTTAACATCTTCTGGTTATAATTTTTTTGAACTTTCTGGAAATTACAAAATATTTCAGATCGATTCTTTATTGTATAAAAAAAATTTAGAAAATGCATCAATTAATGGAAGTATATCTAATAAAGATGTTAACTTGGATGTTTCTGATATGCAAATTAGGGATAGGGTTCATATGTTAAATGCTATGGGAAAGATAAAAAAAGACTATATAGGAATGTTAGAGGTTTATGATTCTGAAAATAATATTTATAGCTTTATAGGTTATTATGATAATAAATTGGAAGAAGAAGAAAGATTAAGAAATGAAGCTATTTTAGAAGATAAAGCTAATACATCTGCTTCTGAAAAATTTGATGAATAATTTAATTAATTAGTAAAGGGTTATAAAAAATGTTAAAAAAAATAATATCTATTTTAATGATTGTTTGTTTTGTAAATTTATCTGCTTGTGTGGGAACTCTTTTTAAGAGAAATCAAATTTACAAAGTTCATTCTAAGAAATTAGATTGGTTTATTGTAGCAGTGGATAGCTTTTTTTTGTTGTTTTTTATTATACCTGGTATAGTGGCATTGGCAGTTGATTATTCAACTGGAACACTTTATTTACCAAATGAAACTATTGTTTTAAAATCTGTAGATGCTAATGAAATTTATACAATTTTAAAAGAAAAAAATATAAATGTTGAAATAAAGGATATAGAAGAATCTATTAAACAATATAATGCTAAAATGAACTCTATATGATTGTAAAATTATTCTTATATATGTTTTGTGGATATTTGAAAAAACTTTAAATATTAATTGTAAAGGAAATTTATTATGAAAAAAAAGATAGCTTTTGTGTGTGTTATGTCTTCTATTATGTATTATGCTTTTTAGTGCTTGTGGGACTTTGTTTAAACCTGTTCCTAAAGCTTCTACACCTGGAAATAAATTAGATGTTTCTGTTGTTGTTGTTGATTCTGTATTGTTACTTTTGGGAATTTTACCTGGAGTTTTTGCTTTTATAGTTGATTATAAAACGGGTGCTCTTTATGTAAATGGAAGCAAAGCATCTTTTACACTTAATGATTTATCTGATGAAAATGTGCAAAAAGTTTTAGAATCTCAAGGTATTAAAGTTGAACTAGATGTTATAAAAAATGGAAGAGAACAGTATTTTGCTCAGCAAAAAATCTCTATAAAAGCTTAAGTGATTCTGCTTATAAGATGTATCTTTTGTAGAATAGTTTATTGGGTTTATAACTATTTTGCAAAAGTATGTCTATGTTGTTGTTGATTATAAAATTTGATTATAAATTTTTTTCTGTGGAATAAAATTTTTCAACAGAAACAAAATCGCCTTTATTATCTAATACCTCTAATTCTCCTGTTTTGATATTAAAATACCAACCGTGGATTTTAAAATTTTCATCTTTTAATTTTGATTTGATAAATGGGTAGGTTGCTAAATTATTGATCGAAAATTTAATTGCCTCGTGTTCTGTAAATTCAAATTTATCTAACTCGTTATTGTTAATATCTTTTGTAATTAAAGCATTGGATACATGGTTGTAAAATTTTGCAAAATATTGAATATAAAAACTATTTATCCAATCATTATTGATTATTTTTTTACAACCCTGACAATTGCTGTGACCTAATACTATAATATTTTTGATGTTTAATTCCTCTATTGCTACATAAATAGCTGGAACAACGGGATGGTTTGTTGTTATTAAGCTAATATCATATTCTGGTACTAAATTAGCAATGCAAGAAAAAGTAAAAAAGCTACCCATTGGTGCTTTGGTAATTATGGTAGGTTCTAATCTTGAATCACAACAACGAATCAGTAAAACTTTTGGAGATTGTGATAGGGATAATTTATCTAAATTTTCTTTGTTAGAATCACTCAAATAATTTTTTAAAAATCTTTGATAACCAATAATTAAATCATCTATTTCCATTATTTAATATAACCCCTTAAGTTGTTATTTTTTATATTTTTTTATAATATTACTACAATGATATAAGATTTTTTAAAATATTTGTTATTAAAGTAATTCTTGGAGATACAGTATTAAAATCTAAATACTCTTTCTCTTTATTGTGGAAGTTGTTGCCGTAGGGTCCTAGCCCGTCTAAAACAGGAATTCCTAGTAAAGAAAGATGATTGCCATCTGTTGCTCCATTGCTTGAGGTAAAATGTAAATCTAAATTAGCGGCCTTTGCAGATAGTAAAGCTATATCCTCTAGCCACTTAGCATCTTTGTTGTATAAAGGTGGAGTAAAAGATAGTTGCTCTATTTTAATTTTAATTGATGAATTTTTTGGAGTCATTGTTAAATCAAAAATTTCTTTATGCATCAAATTGTATTCATCAATATTATTGAATCTAATTTCAAATCCGATTTCAGTAAAATCAGGCACTACATTGATTAAACCATCGCCTTTTATGTATCCTGTGTTAGTTGTAGTTTGGGAATCTTGTTTATTAAATCTTTCTAAGCTTAGTATAAAATTTGAAGCCTCTAAAATACTAGAAGCTCCCTTATATGGAGTAGAACCGTGGGATGCTATACCATTGAAAATACACTTATATCTTGCAATTCCTTTTCTTTGGTTTACTAAAGTGTTACTGCTTTCTGAGGATTCTGTGACTAAAATACATCTTGCATCTTTAGCAATTTCTTTAATGTGGGATTTAGAATATATTGAACTTATTTCTTCGTCTGGATTAAATATTAGACAAATAGATAATTTGTCAAGCTCTTCTTGTGAAAGTGATTCTATGCTGTAAATAATACTTAATACCCCTGCTTTCATATCGGAGACACCTAATCCATATGCTAAATTGTTTTTTTCGTCTAACTTAAATGGATAATCGTGGAAATCTACCGCATTATAAACTGTATCTAAGTGTGCTATTAAAACAGCATCGTAATTACTTCTGTTTGGGGTGTTGGTTGCATATAAGAAATCCCCTACTTTGGAGTCTACTGTAATTGTTTTACAACTAAAATTTAAAGATGTTAGCCTGCTCTTTAAATAGTTAATAATGTTGTTAACCCCTTCTTTATTGTAAGTGCCACAATTCAAATTTACTAAAAATTCTAATTCTTTAAGGTATTTATTTTTATCAAACATTTTTATATTCTCTTTTGCAATTCAATAATTATATTTTCTTTTATTATTTCAAAACAATATGCATCATTATAATAGATATTAACCTTTATGTAAAATAATATTTTTAAAATTATAAATAGATTTTATTTTTTATAGTAATGTTATTGACAGGATTACATAAATGTATTATATTGTTGTTAGTGTATTTTTTGGATTATTGTAAATACTCTATTTATGGATTAAGGATTTTTGTATATCCTTGATTTTGAGTTTATTTAATTCTTAAAGTTTAAGTTTTCAAATTTATTTATTTTTTATTATATTTTTTGTTTGGTAAAAAATTGTTATTCAATAAACTTTGATGTATACTAAAAAAGTTATGAATTATTAAATTTCTTGTTTTTATATTATTAAATATTGGGAAATTTAAAAAATGATATGTTTTATAATAGTTTGGTGTGGTTAAATCAGTATAAATTATTATTAGTTAGTGTATGTTATTTTATTATTAGTTAGTGTATGTTATTTTATTATTAGTTAGTGTATGTTATTGATTGATGTTTATGAAATTTAAAATGTTGAAATTAGGATTTAATTGGTAAAGGGAAAAAATTATGTTCGCAATAATTGATTTTGGTGGTTCACAAAGAAGAGTAAAAAAAGATGATATCTTTCAAACTAACAAAGTAGCTTATAATGTTGGTGATGAATTTGTAATTGAAAATGTTCTTTCTTATGGAGAAGGTGAAAACTTAGTTGTTGGGAAGCCTACTTTAAAAAATGTTACAGTTAAAGCTCAAGTGTTAGAACAAAAAAGAGATGATAAAGTAATTATATTTAAAAAAATAAGAAGACACAACTATAGAAGGAAGAATGGACATAGACAATATATATCTGTTCTAAAAATTTTAGATATAATAAACCAGTAATTTTTTCTTAAATGAAATTTGAATAGTTTATAATTAGGAGTTTAAAATAATGGCACATAAAAAAGCAGGTGGTAGTTCTAGAAACGGAAGAGATTCTGAGGGTAGAAGACTTGGTGTTAAAAAATTTGGTGGTGAAAATGTTATACCTGGAAATATTATTGTAAGGCAAAGGGGAACTAAGTTCCATGCTGGGCTTAATGTTGGAATGGGTAGGGATCATACTCTTTTTGCAAAAAGTGAAGGAAAAGTAAATTTTTCATTTTATAGAGGTAGACACTTAATTAATGTAATAAGTGCTAATTAATATAAGTGATTCTATTGGGTATATTGTATAAAAATTTTTATCCTTATTGGGGTTATTGTTTTTTTTCTGAATTTAATAATTGTATAAGTAGAAATAGTGTTTTATTAATTTGGAAATGTTAGTATGAGATTTTTAGATAGTGCTAAAATTTATATAAAAGCTGGTGACGGTGGTGCTGGTGGAGTTTCTTTTAGAAGGGAAAAATATATAGAATTTGGCGGTCCTGATGGTGGTAATGGGGGTGCTGGTGGTAGTGTATACTTTAAAGCAATTCCATCTATTAACACATTAATTGATTTTAGATATAAACAACACTTTAAAATTAAAAGAGGTGAAAATGGTAAAGGGAAAAATCGTCATGGTGCTAAATCTGATGATTTGATTATACCTATACCTATTGGAACAATCGTTTGGGATGAAAATAAAGAAAATATACTGTATGACTTTAAAACTGTAGGGGAAGAAATATTAATTGCCTCTGGTGGTATGGGTGGTAGAGGTAATGCTAGTTATAAAACATCTACAAATAGAGCTCCTAGGCAATTTCAACCTGGGATTTTAGGTGATGAAATTTGGGTATGGCTTGAATTGCAAATACTTGCAGATGTTGGGTTGCTTGGAATGCCAAATGCTGGAAAATCAACATTATTAAGTAAATTATCTAATGCTAAACCTAAAATTGCGGATTATCCTTTTACAACCTTAAAGCCTCAGCTTGGAGTGTTAAATAAAAATAATCAAGAAGTTGTTGTTGCAGATATTCCTGGTATTATAGAGGGAGCATCGTTGGGGGTTGGACTTGGAACAAGATTTTTATCTCATCTTAATAGATGTAATTTACTTATTCATATGTTAGATGTTGGTGATGATAAGTTTATTGAAAATTACAAAAATATCATGAATGAACTCAAGATATATAGTGAAGTTTTGTATAATAAAAAACAGATTATTGTGTTTAATAAAATTGACAAACTAGCTAAAGAAACATTGAAAATTAAGATTAAAGAATTTCATAAAAAATATAAAAAATTAGATACCACTATACATAATATATCATTAATTACGATGGAAAATGTAGAACAGTTGATTGATGATATATTTATTGCAGTTAAAAATAATAGTGCTGAAGGTGATTCTTCTAATGCTTTAAAAGATGAGATTGCTAATAAAGAGAAGAGTTGGTCTCCTATATAAAACATAGGGTTAATTGGTAATGTATTATTTTATAGGTATTATTTTATCGGATTATGTATGAACTTAATCAACTAAATAAACATTTGGATTATTTGTTTTTCTAGCTTGTTTTTCTACATATCTTTCTTTTATTCTTGCTAGGCGACGATTGTGTCTATTAGCTGAATAATCCTGACTTTCTAATGGAGATTTAACTCTACTAGAATTTGCAGAATTTGGGATAAAAACATTTTTTAATCTCTTAAAGAATCCTTCTTTTTTGTTTATATTGGCAAAAACACTAGCATCTATTACATCTGAATTTTCTTGGTTATGTATGTAATATTGGCTTTGGTTCTGATTATTATAACTATTATCTGGACTATTGTATGGATTTTTTGAAATCAAATCATCTGGATTTACTCCATAATAGTTATTAATAATAGTAGTTCCCTTGTGTTCTTCTCTATTGTTGACTGAACCGCTATACTCTTTTGGATAATTGTTATTATCTAGATACCCTGTCTTTAAGTTCTGTTTTTGAGACGGATTATCATAACCATAATAATACTCTTTTGGCATTCTAGGGTTAATATTATATTTTGTATAATTTAATTTTGGAGATTGATTTTTGTAAGATTTATTAAACCATTCGTTTTTTGAATCTGATCTAACCTCTTTTATAGGATAAAAATATTCTTCTTCTTTTTGTTCTGTTGTATTTATTATTTCATTAATAAAATTCTGTTTCCAGCTATCATTAATAAATTTTTTTTTACTAATAGACCTTCTATTGGAAGAAGAAGAAATATTTCTCATTAAAACTTACCCTAAATATATTTATATTTTATGTATAGAATTTAATACTATCTGTTATATTGATTGTATCTTCTTAATACATATTTTTTTTGTGGTTGTTGAACAACCGGAGGTAATTCCTCTAAAACATACTCATTTTCATCAAAAAAATCATAATCTTCAACCATTTCTTCTTCTACTTGCTTATTGAAAATAACTTGATGTGTGTGGTGATGATATACAGTATGATTTAAAGGTTCTGAATTTAATACATTATTGTTTGAATATCTTTTATAAGGATTTTCTTGCTCTAATGGAATATCATCTAAATCATATTCATTTTCAAAATCTTCCATATCATCTGCAAAATTTCTATTAAAGATATCTTTTTTAGATGAACCGTAAAATTTATTTATTGTAATATTTGGTTTGTTTATGTATCTTGGCATATTTTTGTTTACCTTATCGTTTTAATGGGTTAATATTTATAACTATCTGCACTTTAAAAATTTAAAAAATCTGCACTTAAAAAATTGTAATACAAAGATTTTATGCTAGATTTAATTAATTATTTTATTTTTAAATTTATTTTTGAATTAATTATACATAAAAACAAGACACTATGCAAGAACAAAATACTTATTATGCAAGTATGTAATGATTTTGCGCCTAATATTACAATAATGTGCTATTAATAATGCAATTAAATACAGAATTAATAAATAAATTATAATAGGGAAAGGATAAAAATGCAAATTAAATTCAGTAATAAGATAATATCTATTGACTATTTGGCTGACATTTATAATTTAAAAAAATTTCAAAATAAGAGAATCGGTATATTGGGGGGGTCTTTTAATCCTGTTCATTATGGACATATATATATTGCTAATAAAAGTATTCAAACATTAAAGCTTGATATATTGTTTTTACTGGTATCTCCTTGTAATCCGCTAAAAAACAAAAACGATATAGCAAACATGCAAGAAAGAATTGAAAATATAAAAATTATGATAAAAAATTACCCTAAAATTAAAATATTACCTATAGAAAACTCTTTTCAATACAATTATTCATATTTTACTTTATGCTTTATTTCTAAAATTTTAAATACAAAAAATAAAATATTTTTTATTTTAGGGGGTGATAATTTAATAGCATTTCATCGCTTTAAACATTTTAAAAAAATAATAGAAATAGCGAAAGTTGTATTTATTCACAGAAATAATATCTTGAATGAAACAAATAATTATTTTACTTTATGGTTGAAAAACAATATGATTAAAGTAAAAGAAAAAATTATATTTTTATGGATACCAATAAAAAAAA
>JBIIMR010000039.1:0-8794 GCA_044337895.1 Alphaproteobacteria bacterium | reverse complement strand
TGTACTATAACTAAGATCCAATGTATCCTCTGTTTGCACCACAGACCCATTAAAAACAAGAACATCCAATGTAGAATAATTAGCTAAATCAATGTTTACATTAAATATATTTATATGATTCACATAGCCTGTAACAATATTAAATCCTATTGCTTTAGCATCTTGATTTGTTGTATCCCAATTTACAATACTACCATTAGTACCATAAGTTATATTAATCTCCCCATCAGTAGTAGCAAAACCATTCACAACTAACTCCTTATATTGAGAACTGGATGTAGTATTTTCTATCAAATAAGTATAAGAATCATTTTTCATCAAAAAAACTTTAAAGTCATTTGTATCAGAAACTACAACTTGCTGAAAGTTTTGCAAATTAGTATAATCTTGCATTTTATACTCATGACTCTTTTTAGAAACATACAAAGTATCCACATCATAACCACTACTAGGTAAATTAGTAGGATCCTGTTGAGATGAACCAGCCGCATCAATGACAACACCACCCACGCTATCCAAATCAACACGAACTTGATCAGCATTATTTGTTAATTTGATATACTCAAAATTTTTAAAATAATCTACCTTGTTACCACCTGCATAAGATATACTATAATATCCCTGTGCATTCAAAGAAACATTCAATTCCAAAAAAACATCAAACGATGAGTAGTCTATAGTATCATACCCACCATACCCAGCATCATATTGAGAAGTTATAACTTTAGTAGAGCTCAATGTAGGATCATAATTTATCACAAAAGTATCATTATTAGAATCACTAGTTACGATATTTTGAAAATTTACAAAGTCATCAGTATTATAATTTTTCTTTACAGTACCAGTGGTTGTAAAATCACTAGTTCCAGTCGCTATCACAACATCAATCTCCACATCCAAACCAACAACAGAAGTTCCATAATCCAAAGTATTACTTCCTCCATATCCATCTAAAACATAAGAATCATTTTCATTTAGTAAAAATATATCATTCTGATTAGATGCAATCACACTTTCAATATCATAAAGAGTATCTTTTATACCAGTAATAACATTTCCATTAGCATCTATTTTATTAACCTCTATTTTTCCAGGCAATGTCAAATCTACTTTAACACCATTATTAATAATTTTTGCATAAGTCACCACATCATTACTACTACTACCACCATAAAAATCCATACCACTATTACTAGAACCATAAAAAGTATTGTCATTAGCCTCAGAACCTATAACTTCTTCTGCTCCATAAACATTCAAATTAATAGGAGTTCCACCAATAGATGTATCTCCACTTTCAACTTGAATAGAACTAGAATAATAAGTAATTTCACCAGTAGTAACATTGAGAAATGAAATAGAATCCTTATCTACATTAGAATTAGAATCACCCATATCAACAATTAAAGATTCAGTTAAGGTTACAAAATCATCATTTACAATCACCACATCAGAATAATTGTCAGAAAGAGTTAAATTTTCCAAGTCCCTTAATAACAATCCAGAAACTCCAGAAGACACCGATGATATTTGATAAACATAAAGATCAGCACCAGATTCCACATCATTCTCAACAACAGTAAGCTGAGTAGAAACAGTTGACACAACAGTATCACCACGTGATTGCTCTCCCCCAAAGTCTATTAAAACATTTTTTTCTAATCCTGCCGTTCCATTAAATGTCAACCCATTATCAATATCTACCGCAGTATAGTCATATTGATCATTAATTACATCACTATAATCATTAACATTTTCAAGATAAATAATTTCAAATTGAGAATAATTTGCAACTGCTCCAGGTCTACTAGCAGTAAGTGTATTGCCAGAAAATGAAAAAGTATATTCATTCCCATATTTAGAAGAAATAACCCTATTCAAATACAAAACATCCACAAATTGCCCTGCAAGATCTTGATTTGGATCTCCAACATAAGATGCATCTGCAAATACATCATCTTTAGAAACCCCAGCATGGTATACATCATTTCCATCCCCTAAATAAGCTCTAGTACTAAAAAATACCCCATGTGAATCCTCAGGAAAAAACATATACACATCATCATCCCCACCAAGTGTTTGATATGTATGATCTCCAGCACCTGCATTAACAAAATCATCACCATAAGTCAAATCAATAATCATAGGATCAGGTCTTAAAGAAAAAGTAAATGTATTATAACCAACTATAACATCCGCATCTCCCCTAACAGTATTAAAAACCATAGTAAAGTTCACACTACCATAAAGATAATTATTATTTTTAGAATGAACACCATCCATAGAAACATTTACCTTTACAACCTTACCTTCACCCAAAAACAAAGGATTAGTAGGATCCCAAGTATAACTAATTCCTAAAGGAATTCCCCCAACTCCCCCATTATTTGTTACAATATACAAAGAAGGTCCACTTCCAATAGCTTTTTGAACCCTAACATTAGAAGGATCCACACTATAAAGCTCAATCCCCTTAGGCAGTCCAGAAATCTGAATAGTATTAACTTTTACATAAGGATTTGTAAAATCAACCTTAAATTGCCTATGAATATTAGTATCATCTTCCACATAAAGAGCCATATCCCCACCAAAATAAGCCTGTCCTAAATCATACTCAACCGCAGAATACATAGACCTATAAGCATTTTCAGAATCATCGCTTCCACCCCCATTTTGCATAAAAACATATACACCACCACTAGCATCTATAATTGTTTCATCAACTTCATACATAGAACCATACAAAGGAATAATTTTAGGCTTTACTTTTACCGCTAAATTCGGTTCAGTAAAATCAAAATCCTCTTTATATCTCTTAAAAACATTAGATATATAAATAACCCTTGAATCATAAACAAAATCACCGGAATGTCCCAAGGTTCTTATTTGATAATCTTGAAAATAAGGACCAAACTGAGGAACAACATTTTGCTCTATAGTATAAAGCTCACCTACTTTTTTTGCAATTGCAGTTTCTTCATTATCAAGCATTCTAGCAGTACTTAATTTTTCACCAGGCTCATCATTAACATCAGGAGAAGAAACTTCCCTAAATATAACATATTTTTTTACATCAGAATCACTCTTATAAGCTCTAGATAAAAACAGCTCCTCAGGATTTTCATAAATTCTAGAAGCATCTTTTAACTTAGGAGCAAGCCCCTCAAGAACCATTCCTGCAAAATTCACAAGAGTAATCACCTTATTAGATGGTGTAAAAATTAATAAGTCACCGCTAACAACTTCTTTTCTTAGATTTGTAATATCTATATTTAATTCAATATTATCTCCAGGATGTGAATATATAACCATATCCATATCCAATGCAGCATTAACAGTAACTTTATTACCTTCATAAACAACACCACTAATATCTTTTTTCATATTTAACTTCCTTTTGCAATTACTCTAAAAATCCAGCTCCAATATAATAAAAAACTTTTATTATATTTAAACCAACATTTTACTATTATATACACACTAAAATTTTTTATTTTTTATATTCACTCTACATCTTTTACCGCTTAATAAATACTAACACACAACAACCAATTTTACAAAAATATTTCAAAAAAAGAAACAATATGCTATATTTTTTCACAATCTTTTTATAAACATCAAACAACAACAATCCCCCATTGCAAACATTTTAAAGAATCACCTTTTAAAATTTTACTTTAAACCCAATTCTCCAAATATTATTTTTACCTTGATTATACAAAGAATTTTTTCTATCATCTTTACTTCTTACATCAAAAGCAAAATCTGTGAATACATTAAAATATTCATTCGTTTTAAAACTAAATCCAAGAACTATTTCACTTTTTTCCACTTTAGATTTTTTTAAATTAACACTGTCATAAAGATCAAGTAATGTTAAAAACCGATACCCTAATTCTAAAGCAACAACTTCACTTAATCCTAAATTAAAATTAGAATCAATACCTAAAGAGTCTTCTTTATAATAATATCCCTTAGATAAATTAACATTATTTACAAAATTTATATTCCAAAAACCATGAATTTTAAAATACCCATCAAATAAAAATACATTTTTATTTGTTATAATATTTTCCATGTTTGTATATTTATATAAATTAAATAAATATCCCCCACCAACATCAACATATGTAGATTTAATTTTTATAACAGCAGAATGCCCATATCTTTTTTCAGTCTTTTCATCCACTTGATCATAAGAAATATATTCCATTGCAAAATCTATATTTTTATTAAAGAAATAATACCCCAGTAAATTATCTTGTTTATATCCATCTATATTTAAAAAATTACTTCCCAAAACAGAATTAGATTCATCAACTTCTTTTATCAATATTTCATATATAGCTAAATCTTTTTTACCCAAATTGATACCTTGTTTTTGATTAGAATCATTATAATTTTTAACAATATCTATATACATATCTTTTAAATTATTATCTACATTTTTTTTTACATCTTGAGAATCATTAGAAAGGTAAACATTTGTTACAATTTTAACTAAGCTATCATTTTTATTTTTTACAGAAAAATCAAATCCAACAAAAGAATCTTCGCTATTTAAAATTTTGGTTCTTATTTGATTGCCACTATCTATTTGCTTTAAATATATTTCAGAATCAAGTCCCATATTCACCATAATATTATTTTTACTATATATTTCCAAAGAAAACCCACAAACAGAATTTAACATCAAAAAAATAGCATATAGTAAAATGATTTTTTGTTTCATAAAAAAAACAGCAATTTTTTTATTCATAAATTTTATTCCTTAAAATATGATCAAATAAAGATATAGCAACCAAAGATTTAGCAATTACACAAGATCTACCACCAACAAAAGAATCATGCCGACCTTCTATTTTTAAATCCACCAAATTATTATTAAAATCAACAGTTTTTTGATTAATAGAAATAGAAGATACAGGCTTCAAAACATATCTAAAGCACAAATCTTCACCATTTGTAATTCCACCAAGAATCCCACCTGAATTATTTGTTGTGAATTTTATTTTATTATCTTCATACATAATTTCATCATTTACTTCAGAAGCAACATAGTTTACAAAATCAAAACCAAGTCCGAATTCAATTCCTTTAACCGCAGGCATAGACATAATTAATTTTGCTATATCCGCTTCTATTTTATCAAAAATAGGTTCACCAAGTCCAATAGGTAAATTTTTTACAATTACCTCCACAATAGAACCAACAGAATCACCATTTTTTTTAATACTATCAAGATCTTTATAAGCCATGTCAATAACATAATCATCCCCTGTGGTAACAAATAAATCATTATTTTTTACCATCTCAAAATTTCTCTCTTTAATTTTTATTTTTCCTATTTGAACCACCCCTGCAAATATCTGAATTCCATATTCTTTTAAAAGTTGATAGGCAATAGCTCCTGCCACAACTAAAGGTGCTGTATTTCTAGCACTTGCCCTGCCTCCACCCCTATAATCATAGATTCCATATTTTTTTAAATATGTAAAATCAGCATGCGAAGGTCTATAACAATTTTTAATATTTTCATAATCATGGGATTTAACATTTTTATTTTTTATTAAAACAATAATTGGAGTTCCTGTAGTTTTACCCTCAAAAATTCCAGATAATATTTCTGGTTCATCATTTTCAATTCTACTAGTATTAAATTTATTTTTAGCACTTCTTTCTGCCAAAAATTCAATTATTAAATCATAGTTTATTGCAACACCAGAAGGTATCCCATCTATAACACAGCCAATAACATCTCCATGGCTTTCACCAAATGTTGTTACCTGAAAAATTTTTCCAATACTATTACCTGTCACTTATCTTTAATCACTCAACAAAAAACTATAATTTATAATACTATTTTTTATCCATACTTTTAATTTTTATATCATTATCAAAATTATATAAAGATTTCTCTATTAAATCCAAATGATCTTCTTGCTTTAAATTATTAATCATCAAGTATTTAACAATTTCAATACTTTTATCAACAATATCAATTTTTAATTCTTCTATTTGCCTATTTTTTTCCATTTGCAAGTAATTATCAAATGCAGATTCTGCTATTTTAAATTGCATATAAAGCTTTTCATTAAACTTTTCAACATAATTACTTGCTATCTTATTTGCATCATTAATAATAACTTCTTTTTTATTTTCCAAATTAGCTTCTACATTATTCACTTCTTCCAAAATTCTAACCGAATCAAAAGCAAGATTTTCCACTTCTTTAATTTTTTGTTCTATGTTATTAATATTTTCAGAAATCATTGCCATAATAAAACCATAAATCTTTTTACCAACTAAGGCAAAAAAAATAAAAAAAGCAATCATTTCCCAAAATTTATGGCTTAAAAAAGTTATCTCCATCATAGAATTTATAACACCTTATCATTTAAACTATTATCTTTTGCAGAATTTTTTTGTATTTTATCAACAACATCTCTAATTTCAGAATCCAAAAAATTTAAATTGATTTTTTCTAAAATAGATTTACTAATTTCAACAATTTCATAACTTGCATTACTATTAATCATATTTTTTATTTCTAGTAATTCATCTTTCATCGTTTGTTTTTTATTTTTTTCATTTTCCAAATTTCTAATAATTTTATCTTTAGTGTTTCTATTAACATTTTCCAAGCTATTTTTAATAACTTCATTAGCATTTTTTTTTGATTCTTCTAAAGATAAATTAATTGTTTTATTTATAGCTTCAATTTCTTTTTTAATTTTCAATATTTTTGAATTATAAATAGAAATTCTTTCATGTCTAGTAGATTTTATTCCATATATTTTTACAAAAAAAACCCTTTTTACAAATACATACAAAATTCCAAAAAAAATCACTAGCCAAAAAATTTCTTGCAAAAATTTAGTAGAATCAAGCTGTGGTAAAGAAGAACTTTTAACTTCTTCTATGTTATTTGTTTCTGCAAAAACTAAATCACAAAACCACAAAAAAATAAAAAAAATATTATAAAATATATTTTTAAACATAAATTTTCAACTATCTTTTATTTAAGAAAACAAAATAATAAAAACAATCACCAACACATAAAGAGCCATAGTTTCAGTTAAAGCAACCCCTATTAATGTATAAGTAAATAAAGTTTTTTTTGCCCCAGGATTTCTAGAAAGCTCAGAGATAAAAGATGCAAATATAGAACCTATCCCCATACCAACTCCTCCCATTGCTATCATAGCAACACCAGCTGCCAAATATTTAATCACCCCAACAATACTATTTACAGACTCCATATCCATTTTAAAAACTCCTTTATAAAAAAATAACTACAAATTTAATATAACACATTAACACCACTTAATGCAAATTAACTACCTCTCCAATAAAAATACAACTCAAAACAGTAAATATATATGCCTGCAATACCGCCATAAATAATTCCAACCCAATCAAAGCCACATTAATTCCAAGAGGGAATATTCCAAATATTCCAAGAGCTATTATAAATCCAGAGAATATTTCCAACATTAAGTGACCTGCAACCATATTCGCAAACAAACGAATCCCCATACTTAAAGCTTTAGCAAAATAAGATATAATTTCAGAAGGAATAATTAAAGGAGCAAGGATCAAAGGTATTCCTTCAGGATAAAAGATCTTAAAAAATTTTATACCATGGCAATAAATACCATAAAAAGTTCCAATAACAAGAACAAAAACTGCCATAAACACAGTTATAATTGCTTGTGATGTAAATGAAAAACTATAAGGAATATTTCCCAACAAATTACCAATTAAAAAAAACATAAACATAGAATATATAAATGGGAAAAATTTAAAATATTTTTCATCCCCTATATTTTCTTTTGCTATATTTCTCACAAAATCATAACTAATTTCTGCCAACATTTGTAATTTAGTAGGAATAATATTATTTTTTTTCAAAGCAAAAACCAAAAAAACAACAATAGAAAGAACAGCAACTCCCATCATTACAGCAGAATTTGTTAAAGATAAATCATAATCACCAATAAAAAAATCTATCAAAGATTTAACTTCAAACTGTTCTAAAGGACCTAAAGACATAATTTTAACACTCTTTATTTTCTTTTTTTAACAATAACTTATTTACATATCTATACATATTCAAAAATCCAGCTATAAAACCTATAATAAAAAAAACGATTATACCAAAAGGTTTTGTTTTAAAGTATAAATCAAAAACATATCCACACACAAAACCAAACAACCCACCACTCAAAAACTCTACACATATTCCAAAAATTAAATTAAAAGATTTGTTTTTTGCAAGAAAATCAAATTTATTATATTTTTTTTCTAAATATAAATCATTAATTTTTTTCAATTTATTATCTATTTCTTCTATTTTTTTTTCAAACACAACTTTATGTTTCCTAATCTACTATTTAATTTTATTTCTTTTTCAAAAATTCATCCAATTCAGTAGCTATTTTTTCATAAGGTAAAGCTCCAGAAAGTTTTTTATCTTCTTTTACAGATATATTTTTACCTTTAGAAATAACCATAAAAGGTGTTCCATTAATTCCTAATTTTTTTACATAAATAAGAGAAGAATCAATTAATTTTTTTAAAAAATCTTTATTAACTAATGTTTTTTCAACTTTATCAACATCAAGCCCAGAAATTTTAGCATAAGAAACTATAGCAGATTGAGGAGAATTATTTAACAACCAATATTGTTGATTTTTAAAATACATATCCATCAAATCCAATCTTTCACTTGATTTATCCGCGGCATAAAGCATAGCATGTGCCAAAGCAACCATATCTCCCCCCATCGGAA
>JBIIMR010000037.1:0-8814 GCA_044337895.1 Alphaproteobacteria bacterium | reverse complement strand
ACAACAATAACAAAACATTAAAATCAAAATTCACCCAAATAGATACCAACGGAGAAAAATTAAACGGCTTTATGATTTTAAGCCGCCCATTTAATGCAAGAGTTGAATATTTTAACTCAGACACAATAATAATCAGCAACAAAAACACTATTACCATACAAGATAAATTAACCCATAATAAGTCCTATATTCCAATGAATGCAACTCCCCTTAATTTTATTATAGGAGATCAAATATCTTTATTAGACGAATCAAAAATTAAAATAGTTAATTATCAAGAAATTGATAATAATATAATAATTACCATAGTTAGTAGTAAGTTTTATAATTTAGGAACACTAACAATGATTTTTGATAAGAGTAATAATCTTCTCAAAGAATGGATTATTCTAAATGGCAAAAATACCAATAGAATTATATTTAATAATCCAGAAATATCAAACAAAAACCTCTCATCTAGTTTTTTTAATGTTCATAGAATAAAAAACATTGATTTCAACTCCATTTAAACAAAAAAATAACTATAAATTGATTTTTTTTGATTAACAAAGAATCAATTTTATTATATAATATTAATTGTTAAAATTAACAAAATCTATGAAAGAGAGATAAAAACATGAAAAACTATTTTTTCACAATATTATTGTTCTCTACCTTTATTTTTGTATCAATAATAAAGGCAGAGGATATACAATTAACCCCTAATCAAATAGAAATTATAAAAAAAATAGATTCTTTTTATAATGAAAACCCAACCTTAAAATCACATATAACCCAAATCAAAAACAATGAAACAGAAGTAAAAGGTGTTTTAATATTATCAAGACCCTATAATATGAGAGTTGAATACGATGAAAATGATACAATAATCATAACCAATGAAGAAACAATAACAATGCAAAGTAAAGCAAAAAAACAAAGATCTTATATACCGATGGATGAAACCTCATTAAAATTTATTATTGGGGAACAAAAATCTTTACTTGATACAGAAAAGTTTAAAATTATAAATTTTGAAGAAAAAGATGATTCCATATCTATCACAATAGTAGGAACAAGCTTTTATATTTATAGTATAGGTTCAGCAACTTTAATTTTTGATAAAACCACTTTAAAAATTAAAGAATGGATACTTGTTAACAACTCAAATACCATAAAATTATTATTTGATGCCCCCGAAATATCAAACAAACAAATCCCTGTTAATATATTTAATATAGAAAAAATTGAAACAATGGATTTCAACTCTATTTAAATTTTCTTATAATTACAAATTTTATTAACAATATCAAAAAGATCTAATGGCTTGTAAAATACATTAGATCTTTTATTTTTATAAATTTCTTCATTTTTATTTGCTAATATAAACAAATCTAACTCATTTAAGTTTATATAATTTTCAAGCTCTTTATCTTCTGTTATTAAAGAATTTTCAATTAAAAATAATCCAACATCTTTATATTGTGGTGCAACAATAATTTTCTTATTTGATACCGTATCAAAATATTTTTTAATCAAATAGAAATTAAAAGCATCACCTACTTTTAAAAAAATTTTAACATCCTTCAAAGATTTTTCTTCCAACTCTAACATAATTTGCCCCATTTAAAATTGCTTCAACATAGTCTTCTGTCATTCCCATACTTAAATCATTAAGTTTATACTTAAAAGATAAATTTTTAACAAAAGAAAATACCAAATTTACATCACAAGTTTTAGGTAATATAACCATAAATCCCACTATATTAAATTTATTTTCTGCACAATATACAATATATTCTTCCATTTTTTTATAGAATATTCCAGATCTATTTTCACCTTCATCAAATTTAATTTGCAAAAAACATTTTTTATCATTAATTTCTTTTTTAATCAAATAATCAATAATATTAATAGAATCTATTGAGTGAATAAAATCTGCTATTTGTAATATTTTATTTAATTTATTTGTTTGTATATGTCCAATAAAATGAATTTTAATTTGTGGATATTTATTTTTTAAATAAACCCAATTAAACATTGTTTCAGAGTTAATATAGTTTTCTGCAAAATCTACTTGTCCTTGATTAATTAATTCTTCTATCTCAGTTTTAGTTCTTCCTTTTGCAACAACAATTAAATGAACCTTTGATTTAAAAAAGCTTTTTTTAGATGTTGCAATAATAGATTGTTTAACATTTTCATACCTATTAATCAGATTCAATAATCTATCTTCCATATATCCCCTTCAACCTTAAAGAAAAGTTAATAGAAAATAATACATCATTATAGTTATAATTTTTATCAAATACATTCGCGGAATAATTTTTACTAACCAAATCATCAATTCCCAAATAAACATCAATATTTTTATTAATATTATAATATATATAAAAACTATTAATAACTTCTTTGCTCATATTATAATATTCAGCATATGAATTTTTATAATAAAGCTTAAATTTATATAAAGAGTAATATATAGTATTTTCAATCATTATAAATCTTCTATCATAAGAATCAACATTCATACTACCATTTAATAAAGATAAAACATAAGATATCCCCATATATTGAAACAAATTATTAATTGAATAGTAAACATCCGAATTATTAACAGATTTTCTTAAAAATGCACTAACTCCATAACCCAAACCATATTCAAATTCATTATAAAAAAATATTCCACCATCAAAATAACCATTCTTACCAGAAGATTCATAAAGAGAGCTATCATACCCATCCGTTTTATTTAAAGTAAAATTTAAAGGCTTAATAAAATTATCAGAATATGAAATTGCTAATAAAATTTTATCATCCAATAGTTTTTTAGTATAAGCTACACTCAACCCAGAATCAGAACTCAGAAAAGGATTTTTAATAATATAATTATTATTTTTATTTTCATATATATAGTTATTATGTTCAATATATTCAAAATTAAAAAATTTTTCAAAAAAATCTTTAGACCCAACCCCATCAAAAAAACCAAACATAATATTATTACTTGTTTTTTCAAAATCAGCAAATATTTCTAATTTTAATAATTTTTCAGAATAATTATTACTAATATACCCAACATCATTAAGATCTATATTTCCCCTTAATGTTAATTTTTGAGAATTTTCTTTAAAATCAAAAGATTTCATAAACTGCATAGTTAATGTTTCAGAAACATTAAACTCATTAAAACCAAAAGTTCCATCATATTTTATATAATATTTTTCATCATTTAAATAGTCATAAGCAAAAAGTTGATTTACCAATAATAAAAAAATACTTATTATCAGTAAATTAATTTTTATTTTTTTCATTATTTTTCAATCTCCTAGTATATATAAAAAAGAAAGGATAATACATTAAAGCAGAAATTACTGCCATAGACAACACAAAAACCATTGAATTTACATCTAATGTTACAAAAAATACTGCTATTATAGAAGGAATCCAAAAAGGTAAAAAAGCAATAGGATAAGAAATATAACCCATTTTAATTAAATAAAAAGCAACACAGGCATTAATTATTGGCATCAAAAAAAATGGAATTAAAAAAATCTTATTTTTTACAATAGGAACCCCAAACATAACAGGCTCATTAATATTAAATAAAGATGGAATCAAAGACATCTCACCATGCCTTTTAATTTCAGAATTTTTACTAAATATCATTAAAAAAGAAAGTCCAATAGTAGAACCCACTCCACCTAAAAAAACAAAAGTTTCTAAAAATCCAGGAACAAATACATTTGTATAATTTTTATTATAAATAAAGTTTTCAACATTCAAAGATAAATTAACAAATGTAAGTATATTAACCACAGGAAACACAATATTATATCCATTAACCCCATGATACCAAATAAAATTTACTAAAAATATCACAAATATAATTACAAAAATATTATTAAAATATTTAGCTATTTCTAAAAGAATAATATTAGCAAAAAAATCTGCCATACTTATATTAAATATTTTTACAAAATACACATTAAGAATTAACATAAAAATTGCCATAAAAAATATAGGAAAAACAATTTCCATATTTTTAGCAACAGATTTAGGAATAGAATCAGGTAATTTTATAAACAACCCTTTATTATAAAAAAAATTATAGAAACCAACCGAACAAAAAGAAATAAAAATAGCTGTTAAAGAATTTTTAGGAGAAAGAAATTCATAATTAATAAAATATATCGTATTTACAAACCCATCTTTAACATAAAATTTTACAAAACTAAAGAACAAAAGCATAGAAAAAACAGATATCAATCCCGATTTAGGAGCATCTAATTTATAAGATTTTCCTAAAAAATATCCTATTCCAAAACAAAGCCATAAAGAAAAAAAACCACTACTTATATAATATATTTGTAAAATAAAATATCTATATTTCATAATCATATTAAAATAGTATTCATTAAAAAATATACTGTCTCTTTCTAGCAAAGGCAGATTCAAAAGCATTGCAAAAAAATAACCCAATATCATAAAAGGATACACATACATATACCCAGAATAAATAGAGCTAATATATCTATTTTTAGATAAAGCTAGCAGTAGATTTTGCATTTTAAACTTTTTAATATTCAA
Organism: Alphaproteobacteria bacterium; assembly: GCA_044337895.1. Lineage (GTDB taxonomy): Bacteria > Pseudomonadota > Alphaproteobacteria > WRAU01 > JBIIMR01 > JBIIMR01. Next base: position 4,245 of record JBIIMR010000037.1, on the reverse strand, counting down.
ATATTTTAATTTTATGATATAATTACAAACATATTTTTATAAAAAAATATAGCATTACCATATTTAACATAATATAACACAAGATTCTAAAAAAATGATTAAAAAAATACTACTTTACATTATTTTAACAAAATTACTATTTAGTAGTTTTCTTATAGCAGCTCCATATAATCCAGAAGAACAATTTGGAATAGGTGTAAATCGCTTTATTTGGTACGGAAGTTTACAAAGCATAAATTTCATGCCCCTACTGAGTGCAGATTTTAGCAACGGAGTTATTATAACAGATTGGTATTCACCAAATAATGGGCTAGAAAGATATAAAATCACAATTTACATCTTAAATAAATATTTAACTCCCAACTCTGTTAAAGTTAAATTATTTAAACAAAAAAAACAAAATGGAGCTTGGTTAGATGAAAAAGTAAATTCAAGCTTAGAAACAAAAATAGAAGACAGCATTTTAACAATTGCAAGAACTATTTACTATAAAGAAACACTATCAAATTAAAAACACTATCATTGATAAAAAAGATTAAAACCCATGGAAAAAATTAATTATAATTTTAAAACAACAGAAAAAAAATGGAAACAAATTTGGGAAGAAAATAAAGTATACCAAACTTCACCAGTAAATAATAATTTAAAAAAATATTATATTTTAGAAATGTTTCCATATCCTTCTGGCAAAATTCACATGGGTCACATAAGAAATTATACACTCGGAGATGTATTGGCAAGATACAAAAAAGCTTGCGGATTTAATGTTTTGCATCCAATGGGGTGGGACTCTTTTGGATTACCTGCAGAAAATGCTGCAAAAGAATTTAACATCCATCCAGAAGACTGGACTTTAAAAAACATAGAGGAAATGAAAACACAATTACAAAATATCAGCTTATCAATAGATTGGTCAAAAGAATTAAGCACATGTTCTCCAAATTATTACAAACACAGTCAGTCTTTATTTATAGATTTTTATAACCATAATTTAACTTACAGAAAAAAAACATTTGTTAACTACGATGAAGTAGAAGAAACTGTTTTAGCTAACGAACAAATTATAGATGGTAAAGGTTGGAGATCAGGATCTCCGGTAGTCCAAAAAGAATTAAATCAATGGTTTTTAAAAATAACAGATTTTGCAGAAGATTTATTGCAAGATATAGAAATATTAAATAAAAATTGGCCACAAAAAGTTTTAGATATGCAAACAAATTGGATAGGCAAATCCAAAGGATGCACAATCAAATTTAAAATATCAAATTCAATTTTTAACAATTTTAATTCCATAGAAATATTTACAACAAAACCAGAAACAATTTATGGAGCTTCTTTTTTAGCAATTTCCCCTCAACACCCTTTATCTTTAGAATTATCCAAAACAGATACTAAATTACAAACTTTTATCAATGAATTTTTATCCCTAGGAACTTCACTAGAAGCAATAGAAAAAAATGAAAAAAAAGGCTATAAAACAAATTTAACAGCTATCAACCCAATCACAAATGAAGTTTTACCAATATACATTGCAAATTTTGTTTTAATGGATTATGCCTTAGGTGCAATTTTTGGTTGCCCAGCACATGATAAAAGGGATTTTGATTTTGCAACAAAATATAATCTTAAAATTAAACAAGTTATTACCCTTCAAGATAACAATAACACAACAATACCATTACTTTATGATAAAGAGAACACTTCAGCTACTTTAATAAATTCCAACGAACTAAATAACTTAAATATCAAAGATGCTTTTACTAAAATTTGTAACATAATAGAAACATCAAATTATGGAAAAATAACAACTAAATTTAAGCTTAAAGATTGGGGAATTTCAAGGCAAAGATACTGGGGATGTCCTATTCCAATTATATACTGTAAAACTTGTGGAACAGTCACAGAGAAAAAAGAAAATTTACCCATAACTTTACCAAAAGATATAAATCTAAATTCCAAAGGGAACCCACTAAATAACCACCCTACTTGGAAACACATCAACTGCCCTTATTGTAATAATAAAGCAGAAAGAGAAACAGATACATTTGATACATTTTTTGAATCATCATGGTATTTTTTAAGATTTACAGACACAAACAATCAAAATAACCCTTTTACAAAAGAAAATCTTTCCTATTTTATGCCCGTAGATAAATACATAGGAGGAATAGAACATGCAATCATGCACCTTTTATATTCAAGATTTTTTACAAAAGCATTAATCAAAATGAATATAATCCCATCAAACATTAAAGAACCCTTTACATCCTTAATAACCCAAGGAATGGTTTGCCACAAAACATATAAAGATTCCAATAATAAATGGGCATTTCCAAACGATGTAATTCAAAATGATAAAAACGAGCTTATCCACAAAGATACAAAACTACCAATCACAGAAGGTAGATCAGAAAAAATGAGCAAGTCTAAAAAAAATATAGTTGATCCAACAATAATTAACTCCCTTTATGGTGCAGATTCTATAAGATTATTTGTTTTATCAGACACTCCACCAGAAAAAAATTTAGAATGGACAGATTCAGGAATAGAAGGAATTTATAGATTCATCAATAAATTATGGAATCTTCATTTTCACTTTATTAATAAAAATTTTTCAATAACTTATTTCGATTTTCAACTAAACATCAAAGATTTATCCCAAGATGAAACCAATCTTTACATTGAATTAAATCAAATAATTTTAAAAACTAAAACAACAATAGAAGAATTTAATTATAATAAATCCATAGCAAATTTAAGAGAATTTATTAACTACATAGAAGAATCTATCAATAACCCTAAATTAAAAGAATCAAAAATTTTAACCCTTTCTTTCCACACTATTATAATTTTATTCCATTATTTCATTCCCCATATAACAGAAGAAATTTGGCAAAACCTAAAAAATACTAAATTTTTATACCAAACAGATTTTCCAAATATAAATGAGTCTTTTTTAGAAAAAAACAATATTGACTTAGCCATTCAAATTTCAGGAAAAACAAAGGGAACAATTAATGTAACAAAAAACTTAACAAAAGAAGAAATTATTGATATAATAAAAATAAATGAAAAATTCAGTAAATATATTATTAATCAAGAGTTTAAAAAGATTATCCATGTCCAAAATAAAATCATCAATTTTGTTATTTAGTAAATTTGTAATATTTTTTATGATACTTTCATCATTTTATGCCTGTAGTATAAGTTTATTTAACAAAAACTACTCTAAATATAAATTCAACATTTATATAGATGATATCCCAAACTTAAATGGAATCTTAACCAAAAATCACTTAAAAGAATTTTTTCCTTTAACAGAAAAATCCTCTAGCAATTATATATTAAAAACAGAAATAAAGTATATAGTATCACTTTCTGTAATAGATTCAACAGGTTATTCAACAAAAAGAACAATTCAATTAGTAACAAAAAATACATTAATAGATTCAAAAACAAACAAAGTTTTAACTACCATATCAGGCAGTTACATCTCTTCTTTTTCAACAGGAGAAACATCTCAAATTACAACAGAAAGATATAAGAATCAACAATTAATTTTATCAAAACAATTTGCTAAAGATTTTTCCCAAAAAATTATTTTATTTTTAACAGAATATAATAAAAAACAAGAAAGTGAACAAAATAAAGAAAATCCTATTAATTCAAATAACTCAATTTTATAAAAATTAAGAAAAAATACATTAATGATAATAAAACCCTATGATATAGAAAGTTTCATAAAGAATATCCAATCAGATACAACTCAAAAATTAATTATTCTATACGGTCAAGATTTAGGGCTAATAGAAGAAAGAACAAAAATATTAATCAAAAGATTTTTTATTAATAGCACACAAGATATAACAGAATTTTATGCAGATGACTTAAAAAAAGATGAATCTCTTTTAACCACCGCAGCATATACATATTCAATGCTTCAAGAAGATAACAAAAAAGTAATCTTAATCAAAGAAGGAAAAGATTTTTTAACATCTATCTTAAACAACTATTTAAAAAAAATAGATAAAGATACCCTAATAATAATCAACACTTTAGAGTTACCAAAAAATTCCAGCCTTAGAATGTTAGGAGAAAACTCAAATCAAACAGCTATAGTTCCATGTTATTTTGACGATTCTACTACTTTACAAAAATTAATTTCTTTAAATTTAAAAAAACACGATTTTAACTTCAACAAAGATGTTTTAGATTATTTAGTAGCAAACCTAGGAAACAATCGTT
>JBIIMR010000036.1:0-8846 GCA_044337895.1 Alphaproteobacteria bacterium | reverse complement strand
GGTAATAGGGGATATACTTTCTAGATTATATAAATTCTTAGGATTTACAGTTGTAAAAGAATATTATATAAATGATGCGGGATCACAAATTGATAAAATTGCTAAATCTTTGTTTTTTAGATATGGAGAAGTGTGTAAAAAACAAGATGTTCTATTAGATGTTTCATCTACTAAAATATTAGAAGGTGAAGAATTTTACCCTGGGGAATACCTAATAAAAGCAGCCGAAGATATTTACAAAAAAAGTGGAAACTTCTTTTTATTAGAAGACAAAAATAAAACATTGTTAGAATTTAAAAATTTAGCAGTTCACTATATGATTAACATAATTAAATCTAATTTAAAAATGTTAAATGTTGAGCATGATGTGTTTTCATCGGAAAAAGAAATAGCAACGGATAGTAAATATATTAAACTTATTGACCAACTAATGAAAGATGATCTTGTTTATAGGGGAATTATTGATCCTCCTAAGGGAATGATGTTGGAAAATTATGAACAAAGGGAGCAACTTTTATTTAGATCTACAAATTATGGGGATGATATAGATAGACCATTGGAAAAATCTAATGGGGAAAGAACATATTTTGCAAATGATATGATGTATCATAAAGATAAAATAGAAAGAAAATTTACAGATATTGTTAATATTTTGGGGATAGATCATAAGGGGTATGTGACTAGAATTTCTTCTGTTGTTAAATCTTTATCTAATAATAAAGTTAAATGTTCTGTTATACTTTGTGCATTGGTAAATATATTAGAAGATGGTGTTGCTGTTAAAATGTCTAAAAGAAGCGGTAATTTTTTAACAGTTGAAGATGTTCTGTTAGAAGTTCCTTCTAGTGTATTTAGATTTTTAATGATTACAAAAAAAAATGAAATTTTCATTGACTTTGATTTAAAAAAAGTAGTTATGCAAAATAATGATAATCCTGTTTTTTATATTCAATATGCACTTGTGAGAATGAAATCTCTTTTTAAAATATATCAAGAAGTTTTTTTAGAAGAATTTAAAGAAGATATTAGCTTGATTGATTATATGGATTTTGAAAACTTTCATTATAAAAATTTATTACAAAATATTGTTAACTTTAAAAAAGATTTAGAAATTACTTACTTAAATAGCGATACTCATAGAATTTATTTGTTTATGTATGAAGTTGCCTCTAATTTTCATTCTATATGGAATTATGGGAAAGAACATAATAATTTTAAGTTTGTTGTAAATGATAATAAAAATTTAACTATTTCAAGGTTATCTTTAATAAAAGCTTTATATTATGTAATGGAAATATCATTTGAAATATTAGGTATTGAAATATTAAAAGATATGTAACATATTAAAAATAAATAAAATTAAGTATAAAAAATAAAACGGATGGTTGCTATGTTTAGAAAAAATAATAATTATAATGATGAGCAAGATTACTCTCAAGAAGAATATGATGAAAATAATGTTAGGGATCCAAATCATCTAAGGGGAAGAAAGGATAAAGGTGACTTTAATCGTTATGAAAATGATGATGATGATGATTCTTTTTATTCTTCGCCATCTGTAAAAAGAAAAAAAATTAAATATGATAATGATGAATCTGTTTACGGAGAAGATGATTCTTTTTATAAAAAAAATAATGTTAAATTTAAGCAAAATGATGAATTTTACGACCAAAATGAAAATAAATATGGGATGAATAATAAAAATGATTTTGAAGAAGAAAAATATATAAATAAAAAAAGAATTTTTGATAATTTTTTCTCTAGTGATTCATATAATGCTCCTGAATATACTATGGCAGTGATGAAGGGCTTTTTATGGGTTGTAATGTTTATTATATCATTTGTTGCTGTTGTTGTTCTGTTTAAAAATACAGATGATGGAATTAAAAATGATATAAATAATGATTCTTTAGTTGTTTCTAATGGAGAAAATATTAAAAAAGATTATATGGAAATTAAAGATATTAGGGAAAATGAATATGAATTTATTAAAGAAACTGATAATAATCAAATTATAGATAAAGACGAATCTGATTTCACTAATGAAAAAAAAGAAAAAAATAATTATACAAATAATTTAGAAGATACTGAATCTGCAAATGATGTATTAAAAAATGAAAATGTAATTGTAGATAAAAATTTAGCAATAGAAAAAGAACTTGAATCCTTAGATAAAGAAGATTCTTTAAAACCAGAATTTCAAAATCAAGAAGTTGATAATTCAAAAATTGAAAATAAACAATTTCAAAATCAAGAAAAAATCAAAAATAAAAAAATAGAAAAAGAGAACAAAAATAAAAATAAGCTTAGTGTTGAAAATGAAATTTCTAAACAAATAATGGAAACTTCTAATAAAAAAGTTAATGAAACAAAAAAAACAAAAGATACTTCAAAGCTTGAAATAAATAGTAATTTTAAGAATAGAGTAGTGTATCTTGTGAATATTTTTTCTGCAAATACAATGGATGGTGCTAAGAAATCTTGGAATGAAGTGTTGGCAAAAAATTCCAATTTATTTAAAAATTATAAAGTTTACTTTATTAAAAATAAAACATCAAAAGGTGAATTTTATAGGGTATCTATTGGTGCTAAAAATGTAGATGGTGGTTATTATTTTGATGATAGAATAAGTGCTATAAAATACTGTGATTATATTAAAAAGTATAAATTAAATTGTTTTGTTGTGGATAATGAATTGGTTAATTTAAAAAACAAATAGATTGGGATGGGTATAGATATGGGTTATTTTAGTATTTGGCATTGGATTATTGTTATTGTTGTTGCTTTTATATTCTTTGGTAAAAGAGATAGAATAACTGGATTTTTTACAGATTTAGCTAAAGGATTAAAAGCTTTTAAAAAAGGTATTGCAGAAGAAGATTCTTCTTGTGAAAGTTCTAAAAAATCGAATGATATAGATAAAAAATAACTATGTTTGATGTTGGTTTTTATGAAGTAATAATTATTTTTATTGTGGGAGTTCTATTATTTAATCCTAGTGATTTTTATAAATTTTTGAATTCGTTTATAAAAATAGTAGCTAAAATCAAAAAATATTTTTATAAAAATTTTCAACCGTATTATAAATTACTAGAAAATGAAAAAAATTCTGTTGAGGTAAATGAAATGGAAGAAAAAATAAATAAAGAATTTAGAAATGAATATAAGGGGATTTTTATTGAAAAAGGGGATTTAAAAATAAATTATAAAAAAAATAATAACAAAAAACCTAAAAATAAATTGATAAATAAAAATAAAAAATATGTTAGTAGATCAAAATATTAAAACGAAAAATACATTGAAAAAATATAGAACTATAAAAGAACATTTAATAAATTTGAGACTGAATGTTATTATTTTTTTAATATATTTTGCTGTGATTTTTTTTATAAGTTTTTATTTCTCTGATTACATTATGGATTTTTTAATCAATCCGTTTAAAAAATTGTTAGAAAAAAATAATTATAGCTCTAATTTGATAGCCACATCTTTAACCGAAAACTTTTTTGTTGCTGTTAAAATAAGCTTATATTTTGCTATATTGTGTGTGTTTCCTATACTAAACATACATATTTTAATGTATTTAAAAGAAGCTCTTAATAAACAAGAAAAAAAAATATTTATAGTGATTAGTTGGTTATCTTTGATATTATTCTATGGGGGAGCGATTATTTGTTATTATGTGTTTATAAATATTATTTTTGATTTTTTTATGAAATTTTCTTTAACAAATTTAGATGTTGTTTTAACTCCAAAAATTAATGATTATATAAATAGTGTTATGTTTTTTATGATTTTGGTAGGAGTAATATTTTTAATACCAATAATAATATTTCTTTTGGTGTATTTAAATATATTGAATGTGGAAAATTTAAAAAACAATAGAAAATTAATTATTTTTTTATCATTTGTTATTGCAGCTATCGTTACTCCGCCTGATCCGTTTAGTCAAATTATAATTGCTATGTTGATGTGGTTTCTTTATGAAATATCTTTTATTTTAATAAAATATTTTAAAATATAAAAAATGTTGTTTGTATACTAATAATTAATATGTTATATTAGTTGTAAATATGTTATATTATTTGTATTATTAGTTTTATTATTTTATAAAAAATATAATGTGTTAATCTTTTTTGTTTTAGGGTGGAAATGATAAATATCAAATTATTGAGAGAAAATTTTGAAGTTGTTAAGCATAAATTGCTCAATAGAGGAGTTGTTTATGATTTAAGAGAGTTATTGGATTTAGATACAAAAATTAAGCATTTAAAAACTGTTACACAAGCATTGCAAGCAGAAAGGAATAAGATATCTAAAGATATAGGATTGTTGAAAAATAAGGGTTCTGATATAGAAAAAATAGATAATCTGATGGATAAAGTTGCTAAAACAAAACAAGACGAACAAGATATGGAAAAAGAAATTAAGCAAATTGAAAAGGAATTACATGATAGATTGTTGTTGATTCCTAATATTTATTTAGATGATGTTCCTGTTGGAAAATCTGAGTTTGATAATATTGAAATTAGAAAATATTTAGAACCGAAAACATTTAATTTTAAGCCAAAAGAACACTATATAATTGCTGAAAATATGATGGATTTTAAAACTGCAAGTTTGGTGGCAGGTGCTAGATTTGTTTATTTAAAAGGTGATTTGGCAAGGTTGGAAAGAGCTTTAGCAAATTTTATGTTAGATTTTTTAACATCTAAAAGAAATTTTCAAGAAATGTTTGTTCCTCTTCTTTTAAATGATGAATCATTGATTGGCACGGGTCAATTACCTAAATTTAAAGATGATATGTTTCAAACAAAAGATGGAAGGTGGCTTATATCTACATCTGAAATATCTTTAACTAATATTGTAAGGGGTAAAATATTAAAAGAAGAAGAACTTCCTATTAGGTATACAGCTCTTAGTTCTTGTTTTAGAAGTGAGGCGGGTGCTGCTGGCAAGGATAACCATGGGATTATTAGGCAACATCAGTTTAATAAGGTAGAAATGGTTAGTATAGTTGCAAAAGATAAGGGTGAAGAAGAGTTAGAGTATTTAGTTCAATCGGCAGAAGAAATTTTAAAAATGTTGAAAATACCCTATAGAGTTATGTTACTTTGCTCTATGGATATGGGTTTTTCTGCTGCTAAAACTTATGATATAGAAGTTTTTTTGCCGGGGCAAAATAAGTATAGGGAAATTTCTAGTTGTTCTTTATGTACTGACTTTCAAGCTAGAAGGATGGAATCTAAATATAAATCTAAAGATGGTAAGATAAATTTTCTTAATACTTTAAATGGTTCTGCATTGGCTGTTGGTAGGTGTCTTGTTGCTGTGATAGAAAATTATCAAAATGAAGATGGTTCTATAAATATACCAGAAGTTATTCAACCTTATATGGGATATATTGAAAAATTGGAAATGAAGATATGATAAAAATGGTAAAGTTTAATATTACATATATATATTGATGGAGTTTTTTATGAAATATTTTAAAATAATATTTTTTGTTATATCTTTTATGTATTTGTTCAATAGTTTGTCTTTTGCAGATTCTGAAAGATATTTAGGTATTGGAACAGGTTTTTCATTAACAGATAAAAGTGTTGAAGGTGAAAGTAGTGAGGTTTATTGGGGAGATCCATCTAAGGTAGTTGATGATTATAAATATAAACCTGGATTTGAATTTAATTTTATGAATATATGGGACAATGGTTACATAGCTGGTTTTATTTTCGATTATAATGCTTATACTAATATTAAAGATGAATTAGTTTCTGATTTTGGTGCTAAAAATTATTATGAATTTGCAAGTGAAAGATTAGCATTAAATGTAAATTTTGGATATATTAATGATTTTAATTATTTTATATCTGCATATGGATTGGTAGGAATTCAATACAACTCTTATTTTAATAGATTAACAGAAAATAGATTTAGTCCTAGTAATAATTTAATTGGTGGTGGTTTTGAAAATGAATCTAATTCATCATCTGTTGGGCTTTCGCTTATTGGGGGCTTTTTATATAGATTAAATGACCTATTAAGTGCTAATTTATCTTTTAAATATTATTATAATACTAAAGCTGGGGTTATTCAAACTGATAAAACTGATTTTTATATTAAAGATAATGGATTTGAAGCATCTTTAATACTTTTTATTACATTTTAATTTAAAGTGATTTATAGATTATGGGTAAGATATTTTATTTTTGTTTTGTTGTTGTTTTAATGTATTTTTTCTTTTATGACTTTAAAAATAAAGATTCTTTTGTTGTTTTTAGTAATGATAAAAATCCAATTGAAAAATCTTGTGTTGATAATTTTAAACAAGAAAATAAAACAACTGGTATAACTAAATGGTTGGTAAATAATTGTGAAGTTTCAAAAAATATTTTTGAAAATAAGAAATCAAATACTATTTGGGTAGATAAAGAGGTTTTTTATATTGAGTATAAAGTAAAAAAAAATGATACACTTTATTCTATAGCAAAAATGTATGGCACTACTGTAGAGCAGATTACTAATGATAATAATCTTTATGATAACAATTTGGTTATAGGTAAAAATCTTAAAATAATTGATTCTAATCACATAGAACCAAAAACAAAAGTAGAGAAATCTGGAAAAAACTTTTTTGATGGGAATATTGCTGAAAACTATAAAGAGGTAGATGATTCTGATGGTAAATTTATTTATTATAAAGTGGATAAAAGTGAAAATTTAATTCAAGTTGCTAGTAAATTTGATATGTCGTTGGAAGAATTAAAAACTATAAACAATTTACAAAATGATTTATTATTTAAAGATCAAATTTTAAAAGTAAAATATAAATTGGAAAAAATTGAAAAAACGAAATTAAACTTTATGTGGCCGATACTTGGTAGGGTAATTAGTTCTTTTGGGGTGAAAGAAAGAGGTGAAAAAAACGAAGGAATAAATATTCAAGCAAAAGTTGGGGCAGATGTTAAAGCCTCTGAAAATGGAGTTGTAACATATGTGGGGGATCAAATAAAATCCTTTGGGGTTATTGTTCTTATTCAACATGATAATGAATGGATTAGTGCTTATGCATATTTAAAAGAATCTAATTTAAAAAAAGGTGATTATGTTAAAAAAGGGCAAGTGGTAGGAAAAATAGGATTGATGAAAGAAATAGGGATTCCCCAATTGCATTTTGAGTTGAGGAAAAATATAGAATCTATTAATCCTTTGTTATACTTAAATAGTCATAGATAATAATTTGTTGTATTTTTGAGAATTTCTATTATGGACTTTTTATTATATATGTTGTATGATTTATTAAATTTTTATTACTTTTAAAAAGGAGATTGTTAAAAATGTTTGTTAATTTTTTATATGCTGCGGATGAAACTGTAAAAGCTTCCTCTCCTGCTAATTCCACATATGCTATGGCAATGCAAATTGTTCCTTTTGCTTTAATATTTGTTCTTTTTTATTTGTTTTTGGTAAGACCTCAGAAAAAGAAACAAAAATTACATTCTGATATGCTTTCTTCTTTAAAAATAGGAGATAAAGTTCTAACTAACTCTGGAATGGTATGTAAAATAGTTAAAATTAAAGATGAAAATTCTTTATTGGTAGAAATAGCTGATAAAGTTGAGGTAGAAATACTTAGAAGTTATGTTGTTTCTAAAATGGAAAAATAGATAATTATAAATAAATTGATTAAGATTGTGTATATAAATTATGTTTTTTAATAAATGGAAATTTTTAGTAACAATAGCTATTCTTTCTTTTGCTACTTTATTGTTTGTTTATGATATTGCTTTGAATAAAGAAAATAAAATATTTGGAAAAGGTTTGAAACTGGGTTTGGATCTTATGGGTGGATCGTCTGTTGTTTTGGAAATAGATTCTCAGTATTTAAAAAAAGATATTGTTGAAAAAACTTCGGATAATTTAGTTGAATTTTTTATGGACGAAAGGCTATCTTACAGTGAATTAACTGTTAAAGACAATTCTATATCGTTTAAAATATTTAATAAAGAAGATTTATATAAAATAAGACAATTTTTAAATGATAATAATAAACTTATTGAAGTTTCTGAAAATAATATGTTGGTTTCTGTTGTTTTGACTTCTGCTTTTTATGAATATAAATTGTTAGATGTTATGGAAAAAACAATAGAAATCATTAGAAAAAGGGTAGATAGTATAGGAACAAATGAACCTTCTATTAAAAGAAGGGGTAATAATCAAATCATTGTTGATATGCCTGGGGTTAATGAACCTGAAAAAATTAAAAGAATTTTAGGAACTACTGCAAAATTAACATTTAATATGGTTGACTATGGTTCTACTTTTCAGGGGGAAAATATTCCTTTTGGGTATCAATATGTTGAAAGTGTTGATAACTCTTATATAAAATATTCTGTTAAAGTTAAAGCAGATTTGGATGGTGATGCTGTTGTTGAATCTAGGTTAGAATACTATGAGGGTTCTCCTGCTGTATTTTTTAAGTTTAATAAAAAAGGTGCTAAAATATTTGCAGATTTAACTAAGGATAATGTTGGAAATTTATTTGCAATAGTATTGGATGATAAAGTTTTGAGTGCACCTAAAATTAATACTCCTATACTTGGGGGTAGTGGTGTTATTACAGGTAATTTTACAGTGATTGAAGCACAAGAATTATCTTTATTAATTCAAGCTGGTAGTTTACCTGTTCCATTGAAAATTGTTGAGGAAAGGACTGTTGGTCCTACCCTTGGGATTGAATCTATAAAGTCTGGAACTATGGCTGCAATCTTTGGTTTCTTTTTGGTATTTGTTTTTATGATAGTTTTTTATAGAAAATTAGGTTTTATTGCAAATATTGTATTGAT
>JBIIMR010000035.1:0-8877 GCA_044337895.1 Alphaproteobacteria bacterium | reverse complement strand
TGCCTCTTTTTTTATACTCCTATTTACCTATTTCATTAGGCATAAAAGTTAAATATCTTCTATCACCATTCAACATTTCAAAAAGTATTAAAAATCCCCTAGATTTATCACTTTCAACTACTTCTTTAAGCTGCATAATGCTTTCAATTTCACGATTATTAATAGAAATAATTTTAATACCCGCTTTAATACCTTTTTTAGCTGCTATAGAATTATTTTTCACTGCGGTAATAGCAACCCCTATTTTCCCTTGTTTTTTAATTCCAAACATTTTAGTAATATTATCATTTATATCAGAAACCTTAATTCCTATTTCATTTACAACCAATTCTTTTATAGTAAAGCCTTGTAATCTTGGCTCTTTTATTTTATGATTTTTTTGATTATTGTTTAAAGTATTATCTTGTTTAGGCGAAAGCTTAACCTCTATATCAGTTTCAATTTTATTTCTCAAAATTTTAAACAATACAGTATCATTAGGAGAAGAAAAACCAATAATTTTAAATACATCTTTATAGTTATCAATGTATTTATTATCCACTGCAACAATAACATCACCACTTTTTAATCCAGAAAAAAAAGCAGGACTATTATATTGAACTCCAGCAACAAGAGCTCCATTTATAGAAGAATCAATCCCCATTAATTCAGAAATTTCAGGTGTTATAGGTTGAATATTAACCCCAAGCCATCCCCTTATAACTTTTTTATTAAGAACAAGTTGTGTTACAATATCTTTAACAATATTAGAGGGTATAGCAAATCCAATTCCAATACTTCCACCACCCTTAAAACTATATATAGCAGTATTTGTTCCAACAACCTCACCCTTCATATTAATCATAGGTCCACCAGAGTTACCACTATTAATTGCCGCATCAGTTTGAATAAAATCATTATAACCAGAAACTTCTATATCTCTTTTTCTAGCAGATACAATTCCCAAAGAAACAGTCCCCTGAAATCCAAAAGGATTCCCAATTGCTAAAACAAAATCACCAACCTTTACTTTATCAGAATCAGCAAAAGGCATTGTTAGCAGTTTTTCAACATTTTTATCAGTAATTTTTAAAACGGCAATATCAGTATCAGGATCACCTGCAAAAATTTCTGCATTATATTTTTTACCATCATACATAACAACTTTAATATCTTGCACCCCATCAATAACATGGTAATTAGTAACAATTAACCCATCAGATCTTACAACATATCCAGAACCAAGCAATATATCTTTTCTATCCTTCTGCTCCTCCATTAGTTTTTTAAAAAAATCTTTAAAAATAGGATCAGTTTCTTCAGGCAAATCAAGCATTTTAGGCTTAAAAACTTTTACAGCATTAATACTTACAACAGAAGGTATAACATGATCAACCAAATCCCCAATTCCATTATTAATAGTAATTTTTTTATTATATTTTTTTACATTATCAAACAAATTAGCATCATTAAAATCGTAAGAAAAACCAATAATTTTTTGAATATTAACATAAGCTAAATTAATAAATTTCCAAGCAAAGTTATCTTTATTATTTTGCATATAAGAATACCCCTGATAAACAAAAATCAAAAAAACAGAAACAATCAACATTAAATACATTAAAAACTTAAATTTTTTCCATATAAAATAAACAAAAGAAGACATTAAGAATACTCCAAAAGCATTGCAATTATACAATATATTCCACTATTAAATTTTTTTGTTATTTAATAATATTTAACATTTCAATTTTAAACAACAATTAATATAATAATTATACACTTTATTAATAATAATTACAGAAAAAAACAAAAATTTAACTAAAATAAATTTACGGGGCAATATAAAACATGAACCAAAATGAACACAAAGATTCCATTTCAAAATTATTAACTTCTTATATAATTGGCAACGAATCCTTATCGTCTATGTTAGATACTGTTTTAGTAGATAAAGAAGAAATTTTCTTATCTTTTAATATTTCAACAGAAAACAACATAATACCATTAAAACAATTATACCCAACAATTAAAAATCACATTATAAAAGATCTCCAATTAACAAAAGATAGTAATAAAATTTTCATTACTTGCAGTATTAACAAAAAAAAATCTAATGTAGATTTAATAAGCTATCCAAATATTAAAAATATTATAGCAATAAATTCTAGCAAAGGTGGAGTTGGCAAATCTTCAACTGCAATCCATATTGCATATGCTTTACAGTCTTTAAACCTCAAAGTCGGTTTACTAGATGCAGACATACAAGGACCCTCAATATCCCAAATGACAAACTTAGCAGAATCACCTAAGGTTGCTCCCAATAGTAAAATTATTCCTTTACAAAAAGATAACATAAAATTTAATTCCATTTCGTTTTTTTTAAAACAAGATAGTGTGCTAAGCCTTCAATCTCCTTTAATTGCTAAAACATTTGTCCAACTATTAAATGATACAGATTGGGGTGATTTAGATTTTTTAATTATCGATTTACCCCCAGGCACAGGTGATATTCACTTAAAATTATACAAAAATTATCAAGTCACTACTACAATTTTAGTTTCAACTCCACAAGAAGTTGCTTTAATTGACTTAAACAGAACAATTACCATGTTAAATAATTTTAAACAAAAAATTTTCGGATTAATAGAGAATATGAGTTATTTTATTTGTGATAATTGCAATAAGAAGCATCATATTTTTTCTAAAATAAAAGCAAAATCTGTTATTTCAAAACATAACATTAATACACTAATTAAAGTCCCCTTATACGAAAAAATACAAAACTATTTAGATACAGGAACAAACATAATAAAAGAAAATCCCACCCACCCAATTAGTAATAGCTTTATATCCCTTGCCACAACATTAAATACAACATTTAACCTATAAAGTATAAGCGAGTTATTCTGTAATTTTAATTTTAAAAATTTCTTCTATCTCCTGGATTTCTCTTTTAGATAAGCAATAATCTGCTAAATTTTTTTTATTATTTGCTAAAATATCAACTAACAATAGAATTCCGTTTTTGCTAATACTGTAAGCAGAAATATTATAATCAACAAATGCAGAATAACAAATAGGAGTCCAAATTTTCAAAATTTCTAATAAAATTTCAGCATATTTTCTAATTTCTAACTGAGCATGCTTATCAACCCTAAGCTTTATAAAATGCATAAAATTATGTAAATCTATTTTCCAATAAAATTGAGTATATACATTTACAGGCAAAGTAATTCTTGCTATTTCCCTAGAAATTCCTTTTTTATTAGGATTTTCTTTCAAGTTTAACATTTCAAAATAATTTTCAAAAGATTTTTCAGAACTTTCTTTAATTAAAGCTATTCCATTTTGCTTTTCCCAATTTTCTAAAAAATCCCCTCGCCCTTGTTTATTTATATTAGACTGTGGCAGCATATTTTCTTCTTCAGGCAAATAATATTCATTATCTAAAATAGAATACCTAGCAGAATATTCATTAATACTTGCAGTTCTATGTCTCATCCATTGCCTTGCTACAAAAATAGGTAATTTTACATGGAGTTTTATTTCACACATTTCAAAAGGAGTAGTATGCTTATGCTTCATTAAATATCTAATTAAAGATTCATCATCTTTTACAGATTTATTTCCCCTACCATAAGAAACCCGTGCAGCATCAACAATAGAGTTATCATTCCCCATGTAATCAACCACACGAATAAAACCATGATCTAATGCTTTAAACTCTTTACCTAAAATTTCTTCTAGTGACTCACTTTTATATTTACCACCTAAATTTTTTTCACCCATAACTAATTTTCACCCATAACTAAATTACATCCTATATTAACATTTTTCCAAAAAATCCCCAATAACAAAAATATAACATAAAAAAAATACAAATCACATATATACAAAAATAATATTTTATGTTAAGATACTATTGTATATTTTTATACTATGGGTATAAATGCTTTACAGAATACTTAGTGAGGACTTTGGTGCAAATCCAAACATCTCCACCATTATTTAAATTTATGGGGATGAATAGGTTCGACTTATTAATAAAAGTAAAGACTTACTTCGGCATTATACCGCCGTTATCGGGTTACTTTAAATAAAAGGCAATCACACAAATGATTCCTTGGCACTAGCAGCTTAACTTTAAGCATGTGCCATGGGTTTTGAAGTTGTACCTTGAAACAGAAACAACTTCACTATTTAAAATTGATAAATATAAAATAATAAATATGCCTAAATATTCCATTACAATTTTTCAACACCAAACATCTTTTTCTTTAGAGATAGAGTTTTATCAAATATTAAAACAAATTTCAATAAAAAAAAATATTAGCATCCCTAAATTAATAGAAGAAATTGAATTATCCAATTCAAAAAAATATCCACTTTCTTCTGCAATTAGAGTTTATATCTTAAATTATTTTAGCAACCAATTATCATTCCAATGAATAAAAAAAAATTATTAGGGCAATTTTTTACAAAAAATAGTGATTACATACTTAAAAATTTAGAACCCTATGTGTATAAGCAATCTGTAATAGATATTTTTTGTGGAAATAAAGATTTACTCAATTGGGCAATAAAACATGGTGCAAATAAAGTATTAGGTTATGATATTGATAAAACACTAATAGATAACAAAACAATTTTTTATCAAGATAGCCTAAACAACCCTCAAGAAACCATATTCAATTCTTTTATTCTAACAAACCCCCCCTACCTAAATATAAATCAATCCAATAAAAATTATGAAAAATTATTTAATAAAAACCCAAATTGCAAAGATTTATACCACATTGCCTTAAAAAACATTTTAAGCAGTGATATGGGAATTTTAATTTTACCTATTAATTTTCTCATAAGTCATCAAGCTAATTTTATTCGCACCTTATTTTTCCAAAAATTTCAAATTATAACTTGCAATTATTTTAGCAATCAAGTTTTTAATAAAACAAAAACAAACATTATATCTTTTTATTACAAAAGAGCAACATCCCCCTCAGAAAATACATTCAATTTAACCCTTTACCCAACAAATGAAGTAATAAAAATAACCCTATCTAATCTTTACAATTATCAATTAGGTGGAAAAAATTTAACTAAATTTTATTCACAAAAAATATTTAACAAAGTAAGATATTTATCTCCAAAAGATATTCAAAAAGGAGATATCCCAATAAATCTTGCTTTTGAAAATATCAAAAATTCAAGAATTACCCATATTAATCCTACAACATATAACTTAATTCAAAATAATATTATTCTTTTTTCTGCAATTTCTACCAAATCTAACTTAAAAAACCATAATTTTTTAACCAAAATAACCACACAAAATATTGAAGGATTAATAGGAAACAATAACTCAAGAAACCAAATTCACTTAATTTTTCAACATCCTATTTCAATTAATATTCAAGAAGAATTAATATTTTTAGTCAATCAGGAAATCAACAATTTACAAAAATCCTACCATAACCTAATTTTTGTAAACTATAGAGATAACAACAGAAAAAGAATATCTTTTCAGTTAATTAATCAAATTTTAAATTATTTTTTGTATCAAATTCAAATTACAAAATCCGCTAAAGTAGATACCTAAGCCCCAATCCAAAAATATTTTCCTTAAATTTATAACTAAATCTATATTGATATAAAAAATTTAATTTAAAGGATTTATTTAGATAATAAATAGATTCTAATCCAAAATTAGCATACATTGAATCATAATATGGATTTTGCAAAGAAACAGTATGATGCAAAAAATCATCCTCAAAATAAACAGTAGTATAGTTTGGCTCGTGATTTAAATATTTAGATACATCAAAGTTCATCTCCATACTTAATTTAGATTCTGCATCCAATTCATAATAATAATTAACCCTCAATCCAACACTAAAAGAAACATCACTAATAGTATCTTTCATTACATGGTAATTAGCGCCATAACCATCTTCACTATATTCATTTAAAATATAATAAGAATAATCTATTCTAAAAAATGGATTAAAGAAAGTCCTATTATCTTCAGATGACATGCTATTAAAATCTAAATACAAACCATATTCAAAGACTGTTTTTATTAACATATCTGTAAAATTAGCATAATTATTATTATCTAATATTGGTATATTAATTTTACGATTTAAGTTATTAAATATTGTAGTTTCTTGAATTTCAAAAGATAAGTAATTTCCATAAACAAAATATTTTAAAAATAAATTAAGATTAAAAAATAATCCGGAGTTATTAATATAGCTAATATTTTTATTCGTAGTTACATCTAAAACACTACTAGATGAATTATCTAGCTCCCCAACAGAAAAAAGCATTCCAGTAGATAACATAAAAAAATCAAAAACCCTTATATTATAAGAAAAACCAGTTCCAAGACCATTAGAATACATTTTATTTACATTGTTACAAGAAGCACTATCCCTATAATTTACTGATTTTACATTCCAAAACCAATGCAATCCATCAGAAAAATATGAATCATATCTTAAAAAATAATCTGCTTTATTATTAGATTCAGAAACCAAACCAAAAGACGAGTTATACCCAAGATTAATTTCTCGTAAATTTAAAATTCTAGTAGTATTTAACATAGGCATCATATTTATCATATTTTTAGAATAATTATCATAGTCTGCATTTAATATATTCATCACATTTTTTAAATCATCACCATAACTAGAATCATACATAATATTATTAATATTATTTTGTAAATTTACAGCATTTAGAGATTCAATAGAACAAGCATCATTATTCAAATTTTCTGTAGTACCAAAAGAAGAATCACATGTTGAATCCGTAAGTGGATTAACACATATAATTTTTACATAACCATTTTTTCCAGTTTCATCCACAACAAATTCTGCCCTATAATTAGGATTATCAACAATCACAAATGCCTCACTATTAACATCCCCACCTTCAGAATGAATAACATTATATTCTCCAGTATAATAATTGTCATCCACATTTAATAGATTTACAGAAATAATATTTGCATTAACATTTGCACTAGAGCTAACATTTAAAATTCCATTCGTATTATTTAATACATCAACCTCCAACACAAGCCCAACAGTATTTACTGTTTTAGTTCGTTGATTGTTCATATTATAATAGCTCAATACATATAAAGAATGTTCTCCAATATTTAAAAAGCTATTTTGATTTACAATCTCAACTCCTTCCATCATAAAATCTTTATCATTATTATTAATATTCATCCCACTAGCATCTAACAAATTAATATATCCTATAGTAAAAAAATCATCCGATAAAACATTTATAACACTATTATAAGAAGACACCCCACCACCAATAACAAAACTATCAACATTATTATTATTTACAATAAATTTTGTATCTACAAGAACCAAACTTTCTGCAAACACTTTACTCCCACTACTAAATGAAACATTTGTATTTCCAACAATATTAAAAGAGTTAACATGTAATTCACCATCAAAATTAAGATTTGAATTATGTATTATTAACTCTTCAACACCAACTAATTGGTTAGCAAGTATATAATTACCCTCAAGCATCTCAATATTATAATACTCAACATTATTATCTAAATCTTTTTCGCCATTAATAATAAAAGTTTGGCTGTAATTACTAATATTTTGAATAATTATATGCTGAGAGTATTTATTTATCGCAACATCTTTTCCCCCTAAATATATCACCCCACTAAAATTATCTACACCATCCCCTTCAATAATAATTTTATTATAATTATCTTCTATATAAATATCCGTATTAATCAATTTCATCGTATCATCTATGTTTAATACTGTTTTTTCAGTATTAGATTTTTTAAAAATTAAATCAGCATTATTAATTGTAGCATTTAAAAAGTTCACAGATGTAGAGTTTACAAATACCAAATTAGATTTTAGCCCACCCACACTTTCACTAATCACATTAAAATTTAAATTAAGAACACTTTTATCTATAAAAATATTTATAGCAGATGAAGATTCTAACAATATAGTAGATGCGGTTAAATTAAAGTTACCATTCAATGTAATATCACTTGAATAAGAGTTAGATTGAGCTTGCATTTGCAATAAGGAATTAGTAAAATTACCACTAATTATAACATGCTGATCTTCATTTTTACCATTTGTAGTATCACTAACAATTAAATCAACATTATTAAAATTAGATTCATTTGTTAAATTTATTGTATTATAATTTTTTATAATTATTTCTAATCCATATTTATTTCTAATATCATTATCATTTATTACAAAACCAGTATAATTACCTTTGAATAATAAATAATGTATATCAATTTGGTTATTACCCGCTTCAGTTAAATCCAAAATATATTGAGATGCATAATCATTTCTACTATTAGCAGAAATATTTTGATTAATTACAATAGAAGATTCATATGGTAAAGTAATACCATCAAAATCCGTCCACCATCTCACTTTAAAATATGAGTTTTCTAAATACATATCAGGCAAATAATATTCAAAAATTTTATCATTATTTAAAACTTTACCATTCCCCCGAAGATAATAAATATCCATAAAGGAATCAAATTCCTCATTATCAATAATTTCAATTATATTATCACCAGTAAAATATGCCCCATCAGTAAATCTTATTTTTATGTCAATTATTGTCATTTTTGAATTATTTAAATATAAGTAATCATAATCCCCAAAACCATTAAGATCGAGCGATTCACCATTGTATCTAACTTCATCATCAGTTATTATAAGGCAATTATTCGGATTAGAACAATTTTCCTCAAACATAGCATAAATTTTTAGATCTTGCATGTAACACATACACATAAAAAATCCAAAAATTATAATATTTATATATTTTAAATACAAATCAAAGCCCCTTTAAATAAAAAAT
>JBIIMR010000139.1:0-2536 GCA_044337895.1 Alphaproteobacteria bacterium | reverse complement strand
CAACCTAAACCTGTTTCTTCTATTTCTGAGGCAATAGGTTATTTACCTTTACTAAAAAAAGTTATGAATATGCGACCAAAAGTTGTTTCTTCTGCTGAATGTCAGCAAGTGATTTATAAGGATGGTGAGGTTGACTTGAATATGTTACCGATTCAGAGTTTGTTCCCTAATGAGCCTGCTCCTTTGATTACATTTGGAATTTGTGTTACTAAAGGTCCTACTTATTTTGATAAAAAATTAGAAAAAGATGAACTTGATGATTTTAATTTAGGAATATATAGATTACAGTTATTGGAAAAAAACAAATTAATTATGAGGTGGTTAAAGCATAGGGGTGGAGCTTTACAATTTGCTAGGTTTAAGGAGAAGTTTCCTAACCAAAATATGCCTTGTGCGGTTGTGATTGGGGCGGATGAAAAAACAATTATGGCCGCGGTTACTCCTGTTCCTGATACTTTATCTGAATATAAATTTGCAGGACTTTTAAGGGGTGAAAAAACAAGATTAATAAAATGTATCAGTAATGATATTTTGGTTCCTGCCTCTGCTGAAATTGTATTAGAAGGTGAGATTTTGTGTGATGAAACTGCTATGGAAGGACCTTATGGTGATCATACTGGTTTTTATAATGAAGTTGATTCTTTCCCTGTTTTTAAAGTAAATTGTATTACTATGAAAAAAAATCCAATTTATCACTCCACATTTACAAGTAGGCCGATGGATGAGCCTGCAATTTTAGCAGAAACTTTAAATGATGTTTTTGTTCCTTTGATTAAACAGCAATTTCCTGAAATAGTAGACTTTTATTTACCTATGGATGCTTGTTCTTATAGGATGGCTTTTGTGAGTATTAAAAAAAGTTATGGCGGGCAAGCTAAAAGAATTATGATGGGGGTTTGGTCTTATCTTCGTCAATTTATGTATACTAAATGGGTTGTGATTTTTGATGAAGATATTAATATTAGAAATTATAGTGATGTAATTTGGGCGATGTCTGTTTATGTTGATCCTATTCGTGATTTTATGACTGTTGCTGATACCCCCATTGATTATCTTGATTTTGCTTCCCCTGTTTCTGGACTTGGGTCTAAAATTGGAATTGATGCAACGGCAAAAATACATCCTGAAACAAATAGAATATTTGGTAAAAAAATTGAAATGGATCAAGATGTAGTTAAAAAAGTTGATAAAGACTGGGCAAAATATGGGCTTGGTGAATTTATTGAAAGTGTTTGGAAAAAGTAATAATTTAGTTTGTGTAAATTATTTAATGGTATTTTGTGATGTTTTTAAATGTTATATAATATTATTTGAGATGTTTTATTAATTGGGAGATGGAAAATGGTGAAAGAAAAAGTTGTAGGTAAAGGGAAGAAAGAAATAATTGATAAAACTGTAATAAAAAATACTGGAATAAAACTTATTAAATTTAGTGTAACAAATTTTTTATCTATTTATGAAACAGTAGAGATTGATTTTTCTTTACAACCAAAATATGAAGATGAATATAAGGAAAAAATAGGAGATGGAAAATCTTATAAAGGGGTTTTTAAGACTGGCAACGAAGATATACCTTATTATATGGTATTAATGGGGTTAATTGGGAAAAATGCAGCGGGAAAAACTAATATATTTAAGGCATTAGAGCTTTTTATTAGGTTGATTAATATAGGAAATTTTTTAGATAGGGATCGTTTTAGATACAGAGATGATACTATAAGACTTTTTCGTGGTAGAAGTAGTAGATCGTATTTTCATGATAGAGATGAGATTTTTGATGAAGATGAATATGAGGCAAGTAAGAATGGTTATTCACCATTTAAATTGGGTTTAAAAAAAAATGAAGAGCCAACAAAATTTGAAATAGAATTTTTTATAGGAAATGAATTCTTTTTATATGGCTTTAGTTATGATAAAACAAGGATTTTAGAAGAATATTTATATAAAGACAGCATTGTTATATTTGAAAGAATTGTTGAGGATGGAAAGACTGAGAATCAAGATAAGCGTTATCTTAATAAATATAAAGAGATCAATAAGGATTTGATATTATCTAGAAATAATGCTGTGGAAAATGGAGATGATTTATTAACTGGGTGGAAAGATAAAACACCTTATACGGAATTATTTTTTACAAGAGCTATGAATGATAATTGTGAGTTATTTAGAAATATTAGGAGTGAATTTTTTGATAAAATAGATTTTAGTTTAGATATACGTAAAAGAATTTCTGGAGTAGATATAGAGGATTTAGATGAGTTTATAAAAGATGAGAAAGCTAAAAAGTTTTTATTGAATTTGTATACTAAACTAGATACTGGAATATCTAATTTATATACTCGGACAGTTGAAGAAGTAAGAATTTTTAAAAGTGATGGAAAGGAAAAACAAAGAGAATATAGAAATGTTAATGGAATGTATACTATAAGAAAAAATAGTAGCGGGGAAGATGTAAGATTTGATATTGATGATGAAAGCAATGGAATTAAATCGTTCACTTATTTAGCGGTAGCTTTTTATAATTCTTTAAAAGAAG
>JBIIMR010000138.1:0-2560 GCA_044337895.1 Alphaproteobacteria bacterium | reverse complement strand
GATTTCTAAATAATAAGAATATAAGGCATAACAATATAATATAAGTAACAGAAACCCACATAATAGTAATTAAAAAAGATGGAACAAAAACAATATTTTCATCTAGCAAAAAATTAAGAAATTTATCATTCTTTACCTGTATAGATATCAAAAGATTTTGTTTTATATACTTTACATATATATTATAAGGTATTCTTTTTTTCAATTCTTTATAGAATAAAATCACATCATATTTAGACACATTTTTTTTATTATCAATAAATGGTAATACATTAGAAATATTAGTGTTTATATAAAAATGTTCTTTTACTTCTTTAATTATTTGTGCTTCTAGTTTTTGATTATTTTTAGCTTTTACAATTGTTAATACGATATAAGATATATTTTTTACATTGTTATTAATTGTTTTAGCTCTATTTTGCCTGAAATGATAATCATAAAACATTACAAAGTATATAATTTGCACAACAAAAATAATTAACCCAATAAACAAAAACATCCTACTTAAGAATGTATTAGGAATTAATTTTTTTAATATATTATATTTTAACATACAAGGGTATAACCTTTATTTCTAATGTTTTTAATTAATTCATTATCATGTATGCTTAGTTTTTTCCTTAATCTAAAGATACTAACATTTACATTATTAATATTTTCAATTGTTATAGCTTTATTAAAAAACATCAATATATCTTCTTTTTCTACTATTTTACCAATATTTTTTACAAAAAATAACAATAAATTCATTTCAACATCAGTTAAATATACAACACAATCTTTTATAATAATTGATTGTTCTTTAATTAAAATTTTTATATTTTTTTGAAGAACGATTTCATTTTGAGGTGATTCATTATTTAATAAACTTATCTTATTAGAGCTTTTTCCTCTTCTTTCAACACTATTTTTTACTTTAAAAAGTAATTCTTTTGTATTAAAAGGCTTAAGAATATAATCATCTGCACCATGTTCTAAACATAAAATTTTATCATCTTCTTCATGTTTTGCAGTAAGCATTATTACAAATATATCATTTTTTTTCTTTCTTAATTCTTTCAAGAAGTCATACCCATTTTGATTAGGCAACATGTAGTCAAGAATAATTAAGTTGCAAAAAAAATTATCCAGTATTTTTTTAGCTTCAATTGTATCAACGGCATAAAATGCATATATAGAGTGTTTTAAAAAAAATTTATGTAATAAAGAACAAATAGTTTTATCATCATCTATAATTAAAATTTGCTTCATATCTTTTTCATAAAGTGATTATTTATATGATTTTTAATAATAGAAAAAGCATCATCAACAGAATCAACCATGCATAATAATTGTTTATCTATACTGCTGATTAAATTATTTTTTTCCATTTCTTCTATAAATTCTAACATTTTTTTAAAAAATAAAGAATCAAAAAATATAATTGGCAATTCCATATTTTTTTTCTTTGTTTGAATTAGTGTGATTATTTCAAATAATTCATCCATAGTTCCAAAGCCGCCAGGGAAGATAACAAAAATTTTTGTAAAGTAGGTTAAAAAGAACTTTCTCATAAAAAAGTATTCAAAATTAAGAGAAAATTCTTTATCAACATATTTATTTAATGTTTGCTCAAATGGTAATTGAATATTTAACCCTAACGAATTAATATTTGCATCATATGCACCACGATTAGCAGCTTCCATAATTCCAGGTCCACCCCCAGTAATAATTCTAAGCTCTTCTTCTAATTTATACTCTTTTATCAACATTGCAATTTTATAAGAAAGATCTTTAGCAGATTTATAATATTTATTTGTTATTTCTATTTGAGTTGCCATAGAGTTCATTTTTTCTATATCATGTTGATGCTTAACAATTTCAGTTGCAGCAATCTCAGGAGATAATATTCTAGCAGAACCAAAAAAAGCTATACAGTTTTGAATATTTAGTTGTGCAAATTTTGCTTTAGCTTTTCTATACTCAATAAGAATTTTTAAATCCCTGTTTCCACTTTGATTTAAAAAATCCATATCCATCAATTTTTCATCCATCTTTATTATCCATTATCCATATTATAATTTTTATCATATTTAAAAATGATATCTTAAATTATAGATTTTTCACAATTAAAAATCTTAATTTTTTTCCATTCTAAACCAATTAAATATTATTTCAGCAGTTTTTTTATTAATATTAGGAACTTTTTGTAATTCTTGCAAGCTAGCTTCTTTTATTTTATCAATTGATATAAAATATTCAATTAAGCTTTTTTTTCTTTTTATTCCGATTTGAGGGATAGAATCTATTTCAGATTTTGTAAAAGATTTTAATTTACTTTTTCTCTGTGTTGTAATAGCAAATCTATGGGCTTCATTTCTTAAGTGTTGAATAAAATGTAAATCACTAGAGTCCTTTGGTAGATGGATTTTTTCACCTGTTTCTAAAATAATAGTTTCCTCACCAGCATTTCTATTTTCACCTTTTGCAACCCCAATTATAGTAGTATTCCAATCTAGTTTATCAATATTGTTTTTTTTGATGTTGTTATAAACATTACAAGCGATTTTTAATTGTCCTA
>JBIIMR010000137.1:0-2565 GCA_044337895.1 Alphaproteobacteria bacterium | reverse complement strand
ATAAGCCTCATCCCCTGCCAAATAACTAGAATATTTGTAAGCAGATTTTTCCTTTAATATTGGGTTTATATAATCTAAATCTGTATTTATTACAAAAAATAATTTTTCTTTTGATTTTTTTTTATATCCCCTAGATAAAAAACATACTTTATAACCTTTTTTAATAAGTCTTTCTGCAATAAATTTAGCAATAGGAGTTTTACCCGCCCCCCCAACAACAACATTACCAACACAAATTATAAATTTTTTAGAAACATAACCTTTGGTAAATTTTTCCTTTAACTTAGAAACAATAAAATAAATACCAGAAAAAACAAACATTAAATACAAAAATATACTATTTTTTTTCCACAGTTTAATAATTAATAAATGCAAATTTAACATGTTTTTCCATTTTCCAACATAATAGACTCAATAATACTTAAATATTTATCCAAAATAAATTGTTTATTTTTAATATAATTTATATTATTGATTTTATAATGATTTTTTTTTAAATCATCTAACAAATAATAACCCTTTATTACATCAAATAATTCATTTTTATGATTAACCATAGCAAAACCCAAATTTTTTTCCAACATTATTTCATCAACAATATCCAAAAAATTTTCCATATTTTTGCCAACAATTACAAACTTACCAAGTCCCATAGGCTCAACAATATTTTGTCCTCCTCTTTTTTTTACAGATAAACTTCTCCCAACATAAACTATATTTGATATTTTACACAAATAAGAAACAATCCCAATATTTTTAACAATCAAAACATCACCTAAATTAATAACATTAAAAGGCTGCATTAAATCAACCAAATTAATATTTTTATAAATTTTTTTTAAATCTAATACTAAATTATCACATCTATCAATATGCCTAGGCAAAATAATTAATTTAAGATTAGAATAAATTTCCTTTAATTTCAAAAAATTTTCTAATAAAATTACCTCCTCTCCAAAATGAGTACTTAGCCCAAAAATAATAAAATCATTTTGTTTTATATTTTGTAGTTTTAAATTTATAGATTCCAGTTTTATATCTAACTTTTCCCTAAAAACATATTTTAAATTTCCTATACACTCCAAATTATCATTGTAAAATTCTTTATATTTTATTAAATTACCATTTGATGAGGGATATATTGAACTAAAAACATTTAACACTTCTTTTAACAAAAATTTTATCTTTTTCCACCTTAAATAAGATGAATTAGAAATTCTTGCATTTATTAGAATAGTTTTAATTTTTTTATTTTTTAATATTTGTAAATAATTCAACCAAAAATCAGATTCAACCCATATAACAAACAAAGGATTAATAAAATAAACAAATAATTTAGAAATAAAATAAAAATCAAAGAAAAGATTTAAAACCAAAACATTGCGGTAATTTTTAAAAAAATTAACTAAAACTTTTTTCCCATTTTTAGTAACAACAGTAATCACAAAACTATAGCAATCAATATTATTAATATTTTGTAAAATATTAATAACAATATTAGCTTCTCCTACACTAGAGCAATGAATCCAAATATTTTTTTTCCTTTTTAAATCATAAATTTTTTTAAAATATTTAATAAAATAAAAAAACTTAAAAGGAAGTAATAATAAAAAAACTAACCCAATAACTATATTATAAAATATCAAAATAATATAATAAAAAAACCTATTCATCTTTTTTATAATAATTTCCTTTTTTATCAAAAATATCAGGAAATATTTTCTCTACTCCTAAAAGTCTATCATATTTCCACATAGTTTTATTCATTTTTGTTTCAATTTTTTCCCTATATTCTTCTATATTTTCACCCATACTAAAAGATACTTCTTCAATATAAATATATATTTTAGTAAAAGGCATTGGCACCATAAATCTATCCCAATTTTTAAGATATAAAGCATTTTTTGCACTAAATCCAACTACTAATATCGGTTTTTTAGATATTTTAGATAATTGAACCGCCCCTAAAGAAAGTCTCATTCTCGGACCAATAGGACCATCAGGAGTAATTCCAAAAATAGAATCCTCTACCTTTAACATATCTACCATTTTTTTTAGTGCCAAAACACCATCTTTTTTAGAAGATCCACGAACAACACTAGCACCACCAATTTTACACAAATCATTTACAACATTTGCATCCCTACTATTAGAAACAAGCAGATACATTTTTTTAAAAAAGAACTTTACAAAAAATACACCAAGCAATCTTCCATGCCATATTGTAAAAATAAAAGATTTTTTTCTTAGATTATTTATATTTTTTGGCATAATAAATACAGTTAAAGAAGTCATAAAAACTAAATACATGTATAAATAGGCAATAAAAGCTAGAACCCAAATCAAACTTCTTTTTAACAAATTTTACCCCCAATATTTTTAAATAAATTGCAATTTATATAAATAAGAATACATTCCACTTAACTTTAATAATTCATCATGTGTTCCACTTTCAACTATTTTACCTTTATCTATTACATATATTTTATCACAATTAATAATTGTAGATATTCTATGTGCTATTATTATAGTTGTTTTATTTTGCATCAAATTATTTAAAGCACC
>JBIIMR010000136.1:0-2567 GCA_044337895.1 Alphaproteobacteria bacterium | reverse complement strand
GTAAAAGTAATTGATGTGGGAGAAACACCTGATTTAGAAATATTTATTAATGATTACAAAAAAGAAAAACTTACTATTTTAGATAAAAATTTAAAATCATCACTTCTTGATAACTTTTTTAAACACTATAAAAATACAGAATTTTTATTTTCACTAAATAAAAACGATGTATTAAATATTTTTGGGAAACCTGATTTAAATAAAAATGAAGAAGGTATAGAAATTTGGCAGTATCGCGATAATGCTTGTGTATTAAACTTTATTTGGAATCAATCTGTTTTGAGACACCTTAAATCATATGATTTTGAAAATAAAGAAGTTGATGTAATAAACTGCATTATTAGTTTAGCAAAAATTAAAAACTAGCCTATTTATTAAAAAAGAAGCATAAGTGATTTATTTTACAATCTTTACAGTTTGGTTTTTTTGATTTACAAATGTATCTACCATGCAAAATTAATAAGTTGTGTGCATTTTGTAAATATTTTTTTGGTATTGTTTGTAACAAATCTTGCTCTATAATAGCTAAATTATTACTTTTTGTTAAATTTAATCTAATTGATACCCTTGAAACATGGGTATCAACTGCTATTGTTTCTTCGTTAAAAAGAGTGTTTAATATTACATTGGCAGTTTTTATTCCTACACCACTTAATGATAAAAGCATTTTTTTATCATTTTTTATTTCACCATTATATTTATGTAAAAGATCATAACTAAGATTATAAATATTTTTAGCTTTTGTTTTATATAATCCAATGCTTTTGATATGTTTTTCTAAATTATCAATTCCTAAGTCTAAAATATCTTGTGGGTTTTTAATAATTTGAAAAAGTGAATCTGTTACTTTATTTACTGCTTTATCTGTTGATTGTGCGGATAAAACAACTGCTACTAAAAGGGTAAATGGATTTTTATAGTTTAGCTCTGTTTTAGGGTTTGGAATTTCTTTTGATAAAATATCAAAAATATCATTTACTAAATGTGATTGCATATTTAACAACTATAATAAATCTGCTATATTATACAAACCGTGTTTTTTATTAAGTAAGATAAAAGATAAATCAACGGCTGTTTTAGCAAAAATATTTCTATCTATTGCTTGGTGGGAAATTGTTATTACTTCTTTTTCATCTAAAAATATAACTTCGTGTTCTCCTATTATTCCTCCACCCCTAATTGATGAGATACCTATTTCATTTTTTTGTTTTAAATTATTTTCAAAGCCTCTCATTTTGTCTACTATTTGTGTGGTATCTTTTAATGTATCTTTAATTTTGTTAGATAAAAGTAAAGCAGTTCCTGAGGGAGAATCAACCTTGTTTTTGTGGTGTTTTTCTAATATTTCAATATCATAATTATTATTATATAAAACTTTAGTATAATCATTTAATATTTTTAAAATAATATTGATACCTTTGCTAAAATTAGCTGACTTAAGAATTGTTAATTTATTAGCATAAAGTAATATTTTTTCTTCTTCTTGTTGATTAAATCCTGTTGTTCCAATCACAAATTTAATGTTTTGATTATTGTTATAAGCAAAATCTAATAAATTTAAAGTATTATCTTTTTGGGAAAAATCAATTAAAATATCTGAATTTAATATTGCATTTTGATAGTTAGAAGTAACTTTTAAATTTAAACTATCTATATTAATTAAATCTCCTATATTATTATCAATAAAAGGACTCAATGGGTTATCTAACAAAAATTTAGGTATGTGATTTATTGATAATAATGTTTGAATAATTTCTTTCCCCATTTTACCTGTTGAACCACTAATGGAAAAATTAGGAGATTTAAGCATAAAAATACAATCCTTTAGGTTATAATAAATTACTATTAATTAAATTTAATTATAATTAATTTTTACTTTTTCTGTGGTTAAAAATAATGTTTTTAAAGCTTCTTTTTGTTTGTCTGTTAAAGAGCTTGGGATACTTATGTTTACATCTATATATAAATCGCCTCTTGTTTTTGAGTTTAATATACACATGCCTTTTGATTTGACTCTGAACCTTTGTAAATTTTGGGTTCCATTTGGAATTTTAAGTTCTATTGATTCCCCGTCTATGCAAGGTATTTCTATTTTGTCTCCTAATACTGCAACTATCATTGGAATAGTTATTTTAATAATTAAATCATCTGCATCTCTAAAAAATACTTTATGATTAGAAATTGATATTCCTATAAATAAATCGCCGTTATTATTGCCTCTTATTCCTGCTTCACCTTGTCCTGATATTCTTATTCTCATTCCATCTTGAACACCTGCTGGAATATCAACTGTTAAGACTCTTTTTTTATTTGCTCTACCTGATCCCTTACAAGATTTACAAGGATTTTCTATATATTTACCCTCTCCATTACAAGAGTTACAAACTTGTTCTATAGAAAAAAATCCTGCTCTTTGTTTAATTTTTCCTTTACCTTGGCAAGTATGGCAATTTTTATATTTTATATCTTCTTTTGCACCTTTACCACTACAATCATCACACTTTGATAAAGCTGTAATTGTTATGTCTTTTTTAGCTCCTTTAAAAGCTTCTTCTAAGGTAACGGTC
>JBIIMR010000135.1:0-2602 GCA_044337895.1 Alphaproteobacteria bacterium | reverse complement strand
ATTTCATGTTTAAATAAACTTCTATTAAAAAAATCATCAAATAAACTAAAAATATTATCATTTTTTCTATTAATTAAATTGTTTTTCATTTGTCAAACTCCTTAATTCATCTAAAATTTAACCTATACTTGATTATACTGTAAAAAGTATAATCAAGTAATTATATAGTTTGATTATATAAAAATACAAGTATCTTTTTTAAAAAAATTATTATAAAATTAAAAATAAATCAACAATCAAACTAGGAGTCAGAAAGAATGATTAAACAAGTTTTCACACCCTATCTAAGTTTAAAGAATGCTAAAGAAGCTATTGATTTTTATATTAAAACATTTAACGGTAAAATCTTAGAAATTCATTACGGAGACACAATGCCAGGGCATGAAAACAAACCTGAATCAAAAAATTTAATTGCCCACAGTGAACTAGAAATTTTAGGTGCAGTTTTATTAGTTTCAGACATTGTAGAAGATCAATATAAAGTAACAATGGGAAACAACATCCAAATAGCAATAGAATTTAACAGCAAAGAACAACAAAAACAAGTATATGATAGCTTTATAGCAAACGGATCAAACATATCAATGGAATTAAAAGAAACTTCGTGGGGAGATGTATTTGCAATGTTAAATGATAAATACGGAGCTTATTGGATGCTAAAATATAAAATCCAACAATAAACATTAAATAAAAAAATTTAGGCTAAAGGGGGCTAAATTACCCACCTAACCTACTTTTTATTCCAAGGCATAAACATTAATAATGTTGCCATACCACAAAATCCAGTAATTCCAGCAAAAAACAACCCCAAACCCATAAACCCACTCAAATAAATAAAGTTAACATTAAAGTATAAGGATAATAAAAACCCCATCAATACCAAAAAACCAGCAGTAAACATAACTTGTCTTTCAATTGAACTTAATTTCCCAGCTAAGCATTTTGCTTCTTTAGATAGCCCATTATTCCAAGGCATAAAAGAAAACATTTTAGCCATACCACAGAATCCAGTTACAGCAGAAAAAACTAACCCAAATCCCATAAACCCAGTTAAATAAAAAAACATTTTATTATAATAAAAACCCATACCCAACCCCAATAGAATAATTACACCAATCATCATAAAAATTTGTTGCATTAATCTAAACTTTACTTTTACTCCTGAAATTTCAGCACCCAGTGCTTTCCAAGCATTAATTCCCCCATCTAATTTATAAAATGTTTTATTTGGAACATTTTTTAATTTTTCCATTACATTAATACACCTTTTGCCAGACAAACAATAAATCACAATATGTTCTTCTTGTAAAGATTCAAATTTATCCACATCAAACTCAGAGCTAGGAATATTAACAGAATCAACAATATTCCCAGTAGCATACTCATCTCTTTCACGAATATCAACTAATTTTACTTTTTGATTTTTTATTAATTTTACTAACTCAATAGCAGACACAGATTGAATAATAGCCATTTTAAAAACTCCTTATTAAAAAATTAATATTTTAAAACTTATCAATACTTTTATGTTATCATAATATAACATAAAAAAAACTAAAAATCTTGCTTGCTAAAATCATACTAATTTGGTAAGATATATAAAAGCCAAACAATTAATTAATATAAGGAGTTACAAAAGAATGAAAACCGTAGGAGACACACTCGCACCATTTTTAATAACAGGTGTAAAACCAGGACAAAAAGAAGATTCTTTTTTTGATATTAATGAAAATTCATTTGCAGGCAAGTGGAAGATAATAGTTTACTATCCAAAGGATTTTACTTTTGTTTGCCCTACAGAAATTGTAGCATACGATAAACTAAATAAAGATTTTGAAGATAGAGATGCAGTGCTTTTAACAGGTAGCACAGATAACGAATTTTGTAAAATCGCTTGGCAAAATTCCCATGCAGATCTAAAAAAAATCACCCATATTCAATTTGCAGATACCCAAAGGGGCGAATTAAGCTTAATTAATCAATTGGGTATTTTTTATAGCAATGCAGGGGCGGCATTAAGGGCAACTTTTATAATAGACCCAAATAATGAAATTCAACATGTTACAGTTAATAATTTAAATGTAGGCAGAAGCCCAGAAGAAACATTAAGAATATTAGATGCTCTTCAAACAGGCGAACTTTGTGCTTGTAATCGTAAAGTAGGCGAAGATACCCTTTAACACAAAATCAAAAAATGAAAGTTTTAATAACATGTCAAATTGGTTAGATACATTAAAAGAAAGCATTCCAGATTATGCAAAAGATATCAAATTAAACTTAGATTCAATAATCAAACAAAGCACCTTAGATCAAGAGCAAACAAAAGGATGTGCCCTTGCTTGTGCTTTTGCAACCAACAATAAAAATTTGGTAGCAATAATTTCAAATGCAATGTTAGATGAAACAGAAAAAACAGCAGCCCTAACAGCAGCAGCACTAATGGCACAAAATAATACTTGGTATCCATATACGGAGATGGTAGAAGGTAACTTAAAAGGTATTTCTCCCCAATTAAGAATGAATGCAATCGCAACCCACGGAGGCACAACAAAATTAAAGTTTGAATCCTATTCCCTAGCAGCATCAATTATAGGCAAATGCG
>JBIIMR010000034.1:0-9135 GCA_044337895.1 Alphaproteobacteria bacterium | reverse complement strand
GATTCATTAAATTAGTATAAGCTTTATCATATGCAGCTTGAGATACATAACCACCTTGTTTTAATTGTTTAGTTCTTTCGAAATCTTTTTTTAAGTTATCTAAACTATTTTGTTGAGTTTGTATATCAGATGTTATTTGATTAAACTGTGAAGAATACTTAGATGTATCAACAGTAAACAATAAATCACCTTTTTTTACCCTTTGATTAGATGAAACAAATATTTTATCAACTTCACCCCCAGTAGGAGTTCTAACACTAACAGTTGTGCTTTTAACGGTGGCACTGTGTGTTAAATCTATAAAAGCATAGTATCTAAAAGCCATAAAAACTATTAACAGAAATGTAAAGCCTATTCCTACCATTATCCCATAATTTTTACCAGTTGCTGCAACAATTCCTTTTTTAATTAAAAAATAACAAACTACACCATAAAGAATCAATAATTCAAGCATTTTTTTTACTCACTTTTTCTTTGTTAACATTTACATTTTTTTATTATCAGTTTTTTCATCTATATGTTCAACTTCGGACAATTCATGAACAGTATAGTTTTTATCAGATATTTTTCTTACCAGTGAAATAATTACATCTTGAACATTTCTCCAATTTATAAATGCAATTATTAATGCAATAACCCATAAGTCATGAAAGAACCAACCAAGCAAAGCCAATATATTTATTAATCCTATACCATCTGCATGTTTTTTTTCAGACCACTGTTTTTTCCATTGAGTCTTAGGCAAGTTATGAATAAAAAGAACAAGATACAAAAAACCGCCTATCATTGCAATTAACATTATAGGAATAAAATACAGCAAAATCTGAGAATCAAGTAAAGACATAATAAAACCCTCAGGAGCAACACTATAATATCCTTCTGTTTCAATCCTTGGATAAATTTTCATTTTTAGTAATCCTTAATTAAAATAAATATTTTCAATTTTTATAAAGTAATAAAATTATTATTTAATTTATTTACTTTATATTTTATATAACTTAACTTATACCATTAATTAATTAATTAAAGATTAACAAAAAATGCAAAAAAAGAATAAAACAAACATTTGTGTAAAAAAAATTACAAAAATTCATACAAAAGATTTACTTCTTCTTCAGTCAAATTTATTTGTTTCATATTATAAAAATCTTCACCATAAACTTCCATCTGACAAATAGATTCCAAAAATGAAGCCTTGATAGATTCTTTTACTGTAATTTTTTGTAAACACAATAAATCAGCAAGTATCATAGAATCTAAAACATCACATAAAACCAGCCTAAAATAAATACTTTCAGCAGATAAAGAAGTTAAATACTGTTTTATTCCACTAACTTGTTTTTCATTTTTCATATTATTTGTAAAAGAATAATTTACAGTCATTTCTAGTTTATGTATGTTATTAAATTCAAATATTTTTGGCAGAATGTATTCATCATGATATTTTTTTATTTTATTAGATACAAAATCATCTACTTTTATTTCTGGTAAATAAAGAATACTATCAAACTTAAGTTTATTAATACATTTTTCATAAGCAAAATCACTTTGTAAAATAGCAATATTATCCACTATAGACACAGCATTTTTAAGATATTTCATTTTAACTAGATTTATATTATCTTTATATTCTTCTATTTCTTTTACAATTTTTTCTGCTACAGTATTATTCTGTAATTTAATAGCATTTCCAATCACAGATAATAAAATTATCCCATCAACTTCTATAAAAAAATAATAATCTATTTTTTTTACACAAATATAGTTATATTTGATTTTTCCATTTTTTATTTTCATTTTATGATTACAACAAGTTTAAATATTTTAATGCTTCTAAAAAATCATCATCAAAAGGAGCGTCTACTTTTATTTTTTTTCCATTAATTGAAGTAAACTCAACTATATTTGAATGTAAGTAAAGTTTTTTTTGATTAAATTGTAGTTTAAAACTATCAACAAAATTATACTTAAAATCCCCAACAATAGGACATTTTAATTTACTACTCAAGTGAACTCGTATTTGATGTGTTCTTCCAGTCAAAGGCTCCGCTTGTATTAAACAAGCAAAATCAGATTTTTTTATCACATTATATTTTGTAGTAGCTTCTTTTCCATTTATTTTATCTATTACTACTTTTTGATTATTAATAGCTCCAACTTTCAATAAAGGTTCATTAATTATACCATAATCTATTGTAGGAAAATTCAAACTTAAAGCTTTATATATTTTTTTAATTCGCTGATTCTTAAATTCTTCCAATAAGTAAGCTGCCATTTTAGTGTTTCTAGCTATTAAAATAGTTCCCGTAGTATCTTTATCTAATCTATGAACCAAACAAGGTCTTTCATCACTTTCAAATTTTAAATAATCCAAAACAGCATCTAGGTTAAAAGTCAACCCAGTTCCTCCTTGAACTGCTAAATCTGCAGGTTTATTAATAACCATAACATCATTATCTTTGTAGATAATTCTGCTAGATATTTCCCTAATTTGTTCTTTAGAAACAACAATAGCTTTTTTAACTCTAGGTTTGTGATAATTTTTATAGTTTTCAATCGGTGGCATTCTTATTACATCTCCACATTGTAATTTATAGTTTATTTCAATTTTTTTATTATTTATTTTAATTTCTTTTGTTCTTATTAGTTTATATATAATAGTTACAGATAAAAAATCAAAATCATTTATCAGAAATTTTTCTATTTTTATCCCAGCATATTTTTCATCTACTTTTATATAAAATACACTATTTATTTTATCTTTATAATTTTCTAACATTTTTTTTATTATTCTAAAGAGTATTCTACTTTTAAAATATTATCTTCAAATAATAAGTTATCTATTTTTATTTTCCCAATTTCACCCAAAAAAGAAACATGTGTCCCCCCACACATAATACCCTTATTCCCATTTGTAATTACAATCCTAACTTTATCTAGTTTTGGAGGGATAAAGGATTTTTTATAAATAAATTTTTCTATTTCTTCCTTATCAACGATAATTTTTTTTACCTCTAAATTATCTTTAATCTGAGAATTAGCTATATTTTCTAATGCTTTTGCAAATAGAATATTATCATGGTAAAATTTATCAATTTTCAATTCAACATATGAGCTATTAATTTTGTGAGAAGCTTTCGTTCCAGTATCATTGTCAATTTTATAACCCAACTTTAAAAATGCATCATCAATTAAATGACCCGCAGTATGTAACCTAGAATTTAAACTCCTCCTATCTTTATCAACAGTAAGAACAACATCTGCACTCACTTCTATCATTTTATCTGTTAAATAAAAACCTATATGCTTTACATAGTTATTTATTTTTTTTACATGTATAACTTTAAATTTAGATTCAGATGTTTCTATATATCCAGAATCGCAATCCTGTCCAAATGATTGAGGATAAAAAATAGTATCTTCTAAAATTATAGAATAAAAAACTAAATCTTCAAATTTTTTATTATTATCTAAATTAAAATCAATATTTTGAATATAATTTTTAATACTTTTTAATTCTTTATCATTTATTTTTTCACAATACAAAACCTTAGAGCTGCATCCACAAATAATATCATCATTTAAATAAAGCAAATTAGTATTTAAGTTTTCCATTTAACTTTTCTTACTCTCCCAAAGAATTATCAATTCCTTGTCTATTAAATATAGCATCAAGAATAGCCTTTTGATCAACTGTAATTTTATATTTATTTGTTAATTTTTTATGCATTTCTTGCAGAACAGATTCTTTATAAATTTGCAGATTACCTTGGTAAAATTTATCATAATCTTTCATAATTTCAGAATCAGTTGGATTTATTATATCAACAACAAAACCAACCATTGTATCCCCATTAGAGTCAATAATTTTTATTACTTCAAACCTTTTAGAGTTAGAAAACATTGTTACAACAGATTCAGGCGGTAATTCTTTTGTTTGCTTATTAAAAGATTTTGTTTTTACATCTAAAGAGTTAATATACAAAGGATCTTTAGATATTTCTAAAACAAGTTTATTAGCTTTTTCAATTAACATTTTGCTTGCATATTCTTTTTTCCAAATTGTAACTAGTTTATCTTTTGATTCTTCTAAAGACATAACTTTTTTAGGATTAATTTTATTTATTTTAAACCCTATAAAATTATCTGTAGATAAGGATAGAACTTTATTTTTATTTATCTCTACTTCTTTAAAAATTTCAACTAAAATTTCCTTATTTTTAGTTATATCATTAATAAACTCACCTTTTTCGTTGAGATTATCTTCATTTACAGAATAAGATACAAATTTAGCAGTTTTAAATTCTTTTAAAATTTCTTCTTTACTCTTATTTCCCATCACTAATGAATTAAAAGTATTAAATGCTGTTTTTAGTTTTTGATTCTTTTTTTCTTTTTTTATTTCTTCAATTATAATATCTTTTACTTTATTAATAGGAGTAGGGGATCTTCCAATTTTTTTAGAAATATATATCAAATGAAACCCAATAGAAGACTTAGTTGGTTGTAAAAACTTACCAAGCTCAGATGAAAATGCTATTCTAGAAATTTCAGGAGGTAAATCTTTTTTATAAACTTCTCCTAAATTTACTACTTTATACTTATTTTTCACTTCAGCTATTTTTAAATTTTTAATTTCTTCGTATATTTTATTAGCTTCTTTTTCATCTTTAATGAGTATTTGACTCATTTCAATTCCACCTTCAGATAAAAAACTATTTATATTTGCTTCATAAAATGCTTTAATTTCAGAATCATTTACCTCTATATTTTTTACTTCATCATTCATATCAACCGATACAAAATCAACATTTCTTAATTCTTTTATTGTAAAATCATTTAGATTCTTATTTAAAATATTTTGTAAATCTTTATTGGTTGCTTTAGGAACATTATTTTCAAATTCTTTTTCTGTAACTAAAACATATTTAAAATTTCTAATTTGTTTAAATGCTTTTAGATTTAGAATAACAAAATCTTTTGTTATTCCAATAGAATCAACCATAGTATTAAGGAACTGAGCTTTAATTACATCATTTCTAAAATTATTCATATAAACATCTACTCTTCCAAAAACACTTTTTACTTGATTTTCAAAAAGAACTTTATTAAAAGAACCATCAGGATTCTTAAAAGCAGGGGCAGAAGATATAATTTCATATAAAATAGAATCATCTGCAGAAATACCAATTTCCATAGCTTCATTCACAAAAAGACTATCAGAGACATGTGCATGAACGATTTGTCTAACTATAGCTTGTAATAAAAATGGATTTTTAGCTATTTCTTGATAGTTTTGTCTAACTTTTGTTTCATATTCTGCCACGATTAAAGTAGGAGGAATCTCAACATTCCCAACTTTTATCCAAGCACCATTCCCAAAAGATGAAAAACCATTATAGCCACTTAACATCCAAGGCAACATACTGATACCAAGCAGTATTACAACAGTAAACAACATTATTTTTTTTAAATGGAAATTAACAAATTTTTTTACCATAATTCTTTATTTTTACATCCTCTCAAATATTTGTTTCACTTGCAAAACAAACAATAACAAACAATTAACTTTAGAATTTATTAATTATCATGAATAAAAAAAAAAATCAAATAAATTACAAATAAATTAAATTTAATACATTTTAGCATAAAAACAAATAACAAAAAGTATTGCATAACTATTGATTAAATGTTAAAATCATAAAAAACATTTTCAACCCTAAACTTTATAGTTGAAAAACTACTTATTAAAAAATCAAGGATTAAAAATTTAAAATGTCTAACAGAAGTACACACAGAAGTAAACTTATTGCAGCAAATTGGAAAATGAACCTAACTAAAGAAACAGCTACTTTATTAATAAAAGAAATTTTGTCAGGGCTATCGGCTACAAACATAAATAACAAAGAAATTTTAATCTGCCCTTCATTTACATTGCTTTCCCATGCTACATCCTTATTGCAAAACACTATTATTAAATTAGGAGCACAAGATTGCCACTTTGCCGAAAAAGGTGCATACACAGGTGATATAAGTGCAGCAATGCTTAAGGATATAGGAATAAAAAATGTTATCTTAGGGCATTCAGAAAGAAGGCTATTCCATAAAGAAACAGATTTAGAAATTTGCAATAAAGTCAAAGCAGCACATCAGTCAGGCTTAAATGTAATTTTATGTATAGGTGAAACAAAAGAAGAAAAAGATAAAGGTCTTACTTTATCAGTGTTAAAAAATCAAATAGATAACTCTTTAAATTGTGACTTTAATGCAGAAAACACAGTAATCGCATACGAACCAGTTTGGGCAATAGGAACATCCCTTACCCCAACAATAGAAGAGATTCAAAGCACACATTTAGCAATCAGAAAGCACATAGATTCTAAAAATCAAAATACTGCAAACAATATTAAAATACTTTATGGTGGTTCATTAAAAGCAAGTAATGCTAAAGATATTTTAAGTCTTGAAGATGTAGACGGTGGACTAATCGGCGGAGCTTCTTTGATAGCAAGTGAATTTTTATCTATAATAAACAGTTAAATTTAGGAGATAATATAGTTAATGTTAGTTTTTTTATATAGTTTACATGTGATAGTATCAGTTTTGTTAATACTATCTATTATTTTTAAAAAAAGTGAAAATACTACTAGCCTTGTTAGTAGTAATCAATATAATTCTTTTTTTAATAACAAAATATCCGTTTCAGACCCGTTGAATAAAATCACCGTTATATTAGGTTCTCTATTTTTTATTTTATGTATTTTAATTTCTATTTTCACTTCAATTTCATATAAAAGTTCCAATGATATTTTAAACACTTTAGAAAAAATCAATAAATCTAAAGTTGGTAGTGAAGCTAATACTCAACAGTTAGAAAAAAATAACACAGAGTCAGTTAAAAAAGATACAAATACTACAGAAAATAATAACAATAAAAAAAAGAAAGCTCCATTAGATAGGTAATTTATAAATATCATGAAATATATTTTTATCACAGGAGGTGTTGTATCATCCCTAGGTAAAGGAGTAGCAATGTCTGCTTTAGCTTCTTTACTACAATTAAGAGGTTATAAAACCCGTTTAAAAAAAATGGATCCATATCTAAACATAGATCCAGGAACAATGTCGCCATATGAACACGGTGAAGTTTTCATAACAGAAGACGGTGCAGAAACAGATTTAGATTTAGGACACTATGAAAGATTTACAGGTAATTATTGCAATAAATCAGATAGCACATCCGCAGGAAAATTATATCAAAATTTAATAAATAAAGAAAGAAAGGGCGACTATTTAGGTCAAACCATTCAAATTATTCCACATTTAACAAATGAAATAAAAGATTATATTCTAAAAGGCACCAATAACGAGGATTTTTTATTATGTGAAATCGGTGGAACAGTAGGGGATATAGAAAGCAAACCATTTTTAGAAGCAATAAGGCAGTTTAGCAGAGAGCATGGAACAGAAAATGTTCTGTTTATTCATTTAACTTTAGTGCCATATATCAATTCCTCTAAGGAGTTAAAAACAAAACCAACACAACACTCAGTTATAGAATTACAAGCTTCAGGAATTCAACCTAGTATTATTTTATGCAGAACATCTTACAATTTAGACGATAAAATTAAAAATAAAATAGCATTATTTTGTAATGTAGAAAAAGAAGATGTAATTTCTGCCAATGATACGGATTTTATTTATAATGTGCCAAACCTTTATCACCAAGAGGGACTTGATTCTAGAGTTTTAAATTATTTTAATCTCAAAAATTCTCCCATTGATCTTTCAAAGTGGAATAATTTGTATAATAAATATAAAAATCCTAAACATAATTTAAAAATAGCTTTCATTGGTAAGTATACAGATTTATCAGATTCATATAAATCTTTAACAGAGGCATTAAATCACTCTGCTTTAATTTTAGATATCAATCTTAATATAGAATTTATAGATTCCGAAGATTTAGAAAAAAATGATTATAATTTTAAATATTTAAGTAATTTTAATGGGATTTTAATCCCAGGTGGTTTTGGTATTCGTGGAGCAGAAGGTAAAATAAAAGCAATTGAGTATGCTAGATTAAATAAGTTACCTTTTTTAGGTATCTGTTTTGGAATGCAATTAGCAGTAATAGAGTTTGCTCGTAATGTTTTAAATATTAAAAATGCTAGCACAACAGAATTCGAAAAAGAATGTATTCCATTAGTTGCACTAATCACTCAATTTAAAAAAGAAAATGAATCTTATAAAATAACAGAAGAAAGTAATAAAGGAGGAACCATGAGGCTTGGTTCTTTTTCTTCTAAAATTTCACCCAACACTTTGGCATATAAAATTTACCAAAAAAATGAAATTAAAGAAAGGCACAGGCACAGATACGAAGTTAATATTAATTATAAAAACAAATTAGAGGAAAAAGGAATGATTTTTTCAGGAATTTCAAAAGATGAAAAACTAACAGAAATTATAGAAATTCAAGATCATCCATTTTTTATTGGAGTGCAATATCATCCTGAATTTAAATCTAATCTTTTTGAGGGTCATCCTTTATTTAAAGCATATTTAGAAACAATATTAAAAAATAAGTAGAGTGTTAACATGGATAAAAACGAATCAAATTCATTTTTTAAGGATGTAAATATTGATAAAAATATTTCATTTAATAACAAGAATCCTTTTGTTTTAATCGCAGGTCCTTGTGTTTTAGAGAGCAAAGAACATGCATTTAGCATGGTTGATTCGTTAAAGAATATTACACAAAAATTAAATATTCCATTTATTTATAAAACTTCATTTGATAAAGCAAATAGAACAAGTTTATCAGGTAATCGTGGTTTAGGATTGAACGAATCATTGCAAATTTTTGCAGATATTAAATCAAAATTCAATGTAAAAATTATTACAGATGTGCACGAATCCCATCAGTGCGAACAAGTTAAGGAAGTTGTTGATATTATTCAAATTCCAGCTTTTTTATGCAGACAAACAGATTTATTATTAGCAGCAGGTAAAACAAATTTACCAATTAACATCAAAAAAGCACAATTTTTATCCCCATATGATATGTTCCATGTTGTTAAAAAGATAGAAAGCACAGGAAATAATAAAATTCTTTTGTGTGAAAGGGGTAAT
>JBIIMR010000134.1:0-2613 GCA_044337895.1 Alphaproteobacteria bacterium | reverse complement strand
TTGTTCCATGCATTTT
Source organism: Alphaproteobacteria bacterium (assembly GCA_044337895.1). Taxonomy (GTDB): domain Bacteria; phylum Pseudomonadota; class Alphaproteobacteria; order WRAU01; family JBIIMR01; genus JBIIMR01. The sequence continues at coordinate 2,597 of JBIIMR010000134.1, read as the reverse complement.
TATTTTTGATTCACTAAATATAAAATTACTATTTTCCATTTATAACATTCCTTTAAAAACCATTTAAAATTTAGCTAATTTTTCTAAATATCTATATATATAATGTAGTTTGATTTTATCAACTAATCAAGATATAATTATTAAATAAAATTTAAAAAACAAATCAAAATTTTAAGGATTAAAAAAATGGTATCCCAAGTATCTTATAATGAAAACAATGTTTTTGCTAAAATCATAAAAAAAGAAATCCCAGCTAAAATTATATATGAGAACAATTCAGCACTTTCTTTTAAAGATATCAATCCCTTAGCTAAAATCCATGTTTTAGTTATTCCAAAAGGTAAATATATAGATTTGCAAGATTTTTCTTTAAACTCTTCACAAGAAGAAAAACAAGATTTTTTTTCCTGCATTGCAGAAACAATAAAAGCTTTAAATATAAATGAAGGCTATAGAACAATAACAAACAGCGGAATAAATGCCAATCAAGAGGTTCCCCATTTCCACATGCATATTTTAGCAGGGCAGCCTCTTGGAAAAATGCTTTGTAAATAATAAATAAATATTTATCTTTTTACTTTTTTATTCTTTAAATCACAAGTTCCTTCAAATTTTATTTTATTTATATCTATTTTCCCATAATATAATTCATTAATCCACATCCAATGATTTTTCAATTGATTAGTATCCATTCTTTTTATTTCTTCTTCCTTTGTAAAACCTAATGATATTGTTTCCAGATCCTTAGGAGTTATAGAATAACAATCATTAAGTGAAATTTCATTCTTAATTTTATTTAACAATTCATTTTTAGGCTTTATTAAATTTTTATTATAATAATTACTCTTTTGTATTACAACTATATTATTCATTACAAAATTACTAAATATTACCAAAAATAATAAACCTATAATATATTTTATATTTTTTTTATGTTTAAATTCTTTAATTAAAAACCAGCAAAAATATAAAATAAATAGACCCAAAAATACATCTGCCATAGTGTACCATCTAAACAAATCAATTATCATCATATTATTAAAATTACTATAATATGGTACATAAAGAAACATCCCTTTTGCTAACAAAATAACTAATATAGCTAAATTAACAAAAAATCCCAATAAAAACACAGAAGAAATATTAAAATCTTTACGATTAACAATATTAATTTTTTTGAAATATTTTAAAAACAAAACAATTAAATAACCCAATATAAATATTAAAAAATATTTATAACCAAACCATAAATTCTTAAAAAAATAAACAAAAAAATGATTAATTTTATCTAATAAAAATTTATTTTTATCTATATCTACTCTAGTATTCAAAACAACAACTTGCACATATAAACCATAAAACAATGTAATAAGGGGAAAAAAATACCAAAAATAAATTTTTTTATATTTTTTTATTAAATAAATAACTAGCACAAAAATCACTAAAATAGCAAATAAGCTAGTACTTTCAGTTCCATTACCAACTAAATAAGATAGTATTAACAAATAACAATACAATAAAAACTTATAAACAAAACCTTTATTTTCCATTTTTTCAAAATTACTTGAATTAAATAACCTAACATAAGAAATTATCATTAAAAATAAAAGCATTTCATTAAAAATATGAGAAGAAAAAGAAGAATACCAAAATAAATTCATTAAAGAGTTATTTATAGCAATAAAGATTATAAAAATAATCAAAAATATTCCACTATCTTTTAAAATTTTATTTTTTACAGTAAATAAAAATCTAAAATTCAAATACCAACTTAAAACATACATAAATATAACAAAAGTACTAGACATAAAAATAGAGGTCATAAAGTATTTACCATAAAATTCCATATCATATTTTAATATAAAAGAAAATAGGTCAGAATTTCTATATGCCATCATAGTTATTCTATAGTCAGAATGAGGTTTAAAAATCTCTATAATGGCTTTTATAATATTTCTATCATATAAAGGACTACCTGCTATATAAAAATCCTCTGCAAACCAATTAAAATTAAAAGAAAAATAAAAAAAATACCCAAACATTAATGCAACCAAAACAACAGGAAGCAAATAAATTTTATTTCTTAATAAAAAATCCATAACAATACACCTAATAATTATTTAACAAACAAATCATACATAACATATTAACACAACTTCATTTAAAATGTCAATCACATTTAAAGCTCGTAACTTAAATTTATAACCAATATTTAATTTTTCTAATTTTATTTTTATTTTTAAAAATTCTTCTAAAGAATGATAAACAGAAACCAGCAAAACAGGACGATATTTTTTTATAGTATCAATCATTCCATCAATTGCATGAATTTCCTCACCTTCTGCATCAATTTTAATTAAAGCAACATCTCTAAAATTATAATCATCAATTTTAATACAATTAACAATTTCATATTTAGATTTTTTAGAGCTAAATTTTAAAGAAGCTCCTTGATTTAGATTGTTAGATAAATAATACATTTCTTTTTTACAGTTATCAGAATAAGCAGCATAATTAAAACATTCAACATTAGATAAATTATTATTTTTTACAGTATTAATAAGTTTTTTAAAATTATATGAATTAGGCTCAAAAAC
>JBIIMR010000033.1:0-9149 GCA_044337895.1 Alphaproteobacteria bacterium | reverse complement strand
CAATAAATTATTAGTAGACATCATAAGAACCCTCGCCTCAAGCTGAGATTCTATAGATAAAGGTAAGTGAACCGCCATCTGATCACCATCAAAGTCCGCATTAAAAGCAGAACAAACAAGCGGATGTAAATGTATAGCTTTACCTTCTATCAACCTAGGTTCAAAAGCTTGAATACCCAGCCTATGCAATGTAGGAGCTCTATTTAAAAGAACAGGATGTTCTTTACTAACTTCTTCTAAAACATTCCAAATTTCTGGTCTTTCTTTTTCTACCATTTTTTTTGCAATTTTAATTGTAGATGCATAACCATACATTAACAATCTAGCATACACAAAAGGCTTATATAATTCTATTGCCATTTGCACAGGTAGCCCACATTCATTAAGTTTTAAATAAGGTCCTACTGTAATAACAGATCTTCCAGAATAATCAACTCTTTTACCCAATAAGTTTTGCCTAAATCTACCCTGTTTTCCTTTTAGCATATCCGAAAAAGATTTAAGAGGTCTTTTATTTCCATCTGTAATTGGATTGTTTTTTCTAGTATTATCAAATAATGCATCAACAGCTTCTTGGAGCATCCTTTTTTCATTTCTTAAAATAATTTCAGGAGGTCCTATTTCTAAAAACTTTTGCAATCTAGTATTTCTTATAATAACACTTCTAAGTAAAACATTTGAATCAGATGTTGCAAATCTACCACCATCTAAAGGAACAAGAGGTCTAAGTTCAGGAGGCATAACAGGAAGAACATCAATAATCATCCATTCAGGTCTCGTGTTAGATTTTAAAAATCCATCTAACATTTTCATTTTTTTAATTAAAGTTTTTCTTTTAGCATCAGATCCAGTTTCATCAATCAAAGATTTCAAATTAGCTATTTCAAGTTGCAAATCTATTGCAGTAAGTAATTCTTTTAAAGCTAATCCACCCATTCCTGCTTTAAAACTACTTTCTCCAAATTTATCAACATTTTGCATATATTCATCTTCGTTGATTACTTGATTTTTTTTCAAATTAGTAATACCAGGATCAACAACTATATAATTTTCATAGTATACAACTTTCTCTAAATCTTTATGATTAAGATCCAAAAGCAATCCTATTTTAGAAGGAACCGATTTTAAAAACCAAATATGAACCACAGGAGAAGCAAGAACAATATGCCCCATTCTTTCCCTTCTTACCTTAGATAAAGTAACCTCAACCCCACATTTTTCACATATATGCCCTTTATATTTGATTCTTTTATATTTTCCACATAAGCATTCATAATCTTTAATAGGACCAAATATTTTAGCACAAAACAAGCCATCTTTTTCTGGCTTAAAAGTTCTATAATTAATTGTTTCAGGTCTTTTTACTTCACCATAAGACCAAGCCTTAGACTTAATTTTTTCAGGACTAGCCAAAGAAATAGATATTTCAGTAAAGTCTTGAACTCCATTATTATCAAACATTTTCACAATATCTTTATAAGACATAAAATATACTCCTAAAAATTACTTATCTGTTTTTTTCATATCCAAATCAAGACATAAAGACCTAAGTTCTTTTACAAGAACATTAAAAGATTCTGGTATACCTGTTTCAAAGGTTTCATCTCCCTTAATTATTGATTCATACACACTAGTTCTACCTATCTGATCATCTGACTTAACAGTCAACATTTCCTTTAATGTATAAGCAGCACCATATGCCTCCAAGGCCCACACTTCCATTTCACCAAATCTTTGTCCACCAAATTGAGCTTTACCGCCAAGGGGCTGTTGTGTTATCAAACTATAAGGTCCTATAGATCTAGCATGTATTTTATCATCAACCAAGTGATGTAATTTCAACATATACATATAACCTACAGTGATTTTTCTTTCAAACATATCCCCCGTTTTACCATCAAACAAGGTAATCTGTCCCGATGTATCAACACCAGAAAATTCCAACAATCTATTAATATCATCTTCTTTAGCCCCATCAAATACAGGAGTAGAAACATATATACCTTTTTTCAATGTATTAGCATAATTAATTAATTCAATATCATCTAATTTTTTCAACAAAGATATTTCATCACCAGAATAAATACTTTCTAAATAATTTCTAATTTCAGAAATATCTATTTTTTTCAAACTATAAAGAGAAAGCATTTGAGTAATTTTTTTAGATATATTAGCACATGCATACCCAAGATGAATTTCCATAACCTGTCCAAAATTCATTCTAGAAGGCACACCCAAAGGATTAAGACACATATCAATAGTGGTTCCATCTTCCAAATAAGGCATATCTTCAACAGGAACTATTCTAGATACAACACCTTTATTTCCGTGTCTTCCTGCCATTTTATCACCAGATTGGAGTTTTCTTTTAACTGCAACAAAAACTTTAACCATTTTAAGAACACCAGCAGGCAGTCCTTCATCATTTTTTTGTAGATGAAATATTTTTTCTTCAAATTGTTTTTCCAGTCTATTCATATCAAAATCATAATCTTTTTTGATTTCTTCAATTTTAACTGCAATTTTTTTATCATCAACTTTTAAATCAAATATTTCTGATATTGGTAAAGATTCAAAATCATCTTTTTCAATAATTTCAAAATTTTTACTTTTTTTAGAATTTACAACTTTAACTTCTTTTAAAAGATCATACAACCTAATTTTATAACTAAAATTCAAAACATTTTTTTCTTGTTGTTTATCTTTTTCTATAATTTCAAGATGTTTTCTTTTAATAAGTTGAGTTCTACTATCTTCTTCTATACCTCTTCTAGCAAATATTCTAACCCCAATAACAGTCCCCTTAACTCCAGAAGGAACCCTTAAAGATATATCTTTAACATCAGAAGCTTTTTCACCGAATATCGCTCTCAATAATTTTTCTTCAGGAGTTACAACATTTTCAGCTTTAGGAGTTACTTTACCCACTAAAACATCTCCTGTTTTAACTTCTGCACCAATTACAACTATACCAGATTCATCCAAATATTTAATAGATTCCTCATTAATATTAGGTATATCAGAAGTAATTTCTTCAGGTCCTAATTTTGTATCCCTCACAAGAACCTCAAATTCTTCTATATGAACAGAAGTAAATACATCTTCTTTAACAACTTTTTCAGATATCAATATAGAATCCTCAAAGTTATAACCATTCCAAGGCATAAAAGCAACCAAAACATTTTTACCCAAAGCAAGCTCTCCCTGCTCCGTAGAATGTCCATCTGCTATAATATCACCTTTAACTACATATTGACCCGTTTTAACAATTGGAATTTGATGTATACAAGTATTATGATTAGAATTTTGAAATTTTTTAAATGTATAAATATCAACACCAACAACTTCATCTAATTCATTAACTGCCCTAACAACAACCCTTAAAGCATCAACATAATGAACATACCCATTTCTTCTTGTAATAACCGCCGCACCAGAATCCTTAACAACAACCGCTTCCATACCAGTTCCAACAAACGGAGCTTCTGGCTTTAACAAAGGAACCGCTTGCCTTTGCATGTTAGCACCCATTAATGCACGATTTGCATCATCATTTTCTAAAAAAGGAATTAACGATGCCGCTACAGAAACAAGCTGTCTTGATGAAATATCCATATAATGAATCTCTTCTTTAGGCAACAAAACAAATTCACCATTCAACCTACAACTAATTAATTCATCCTGCAGAACTTGCTCCCTATCCACATTAAAATTAGCTTGAGCTATCACAAAATCTTTCTCATCCATAGCTGTCATATAAACAACTTCATCTAAAATCTTACCATTTTCTACTTTTCTATAAGGAGTTTCTAAGAATCCATATTTATTAACCCTTGCATATATCGCCATAGAGCTAATTAATCCAATGTTTTGTCCTTCAGGAGTTTCAATAGGACAAATCCTACCATAGTGAGTTAAATGAACATCCCTCACCTCAAAACTTGCTCTTTCCCTAGTTAACCCTTTAGGTCCCAAAGAAGATAACCTTCTTTTATGTGTTATTTCAGATAAGGGATTAGTTTGATCCATAAACTGTGACAATTGAGATGTTCCAAAAAATTCACGAATCACAGAATGCAAAGGCTTAATTCCAAAAAGTTCAGAAGGAGAAGGATTTTCTAAATTAGATAATTTATCTTTAATACTTTTTTCCAACCTAACAAGCCCTACCCTTAACTCATCTTCTAAGAGTTCTCCAATAGACCTAACCCTTCTATTTGCAAGATTATCTATATCATCCACATCCGCTTTATTGTCTTTAATTTTAATCAAATGTTTTATTGCTTCAATTATATCTTTTTTTGTCAATAATTTTTGATCTTCTTCAATATCAAGCCCAAGTTTTTGATTAATTTTATATCTACCCACTTCAGATAAATCATATTTAGAATAATCAAAAAACAAACTTTTAAATAATTCTTCAGTAACATCATCAGTAGTCGCTTCAACTAACCTAACAACTTTATATATTTCTTCCAAAGCTTTTTTTCTAGTATCATTTTTGTCAATCATTAAAGTATTTACAATATAAGGACCTACATTAATATTATCTATCAAATAAAATTCTACATCATCAACAATTTCATCAATAATATCAACCTCTATTTTAGATAATTTAGTTCCAATACTAATTTCTTTCAAATAATCATTTTTATTATCAGCAAAATTACTTGCCAAATACATATCTATCATCACATCACTATTTACAATGAATTCTTCTACTTTTTTAAGTTGAATTTTTTTAATAACACCATTATTTATTAAAACTTCTGATTTAACAATAACTTCTTTTGTTTTGGCATCTACCAAATCATAGGAAAATTTTCTACCTTTAAAGAAGTCAGGAATAAATTTAATAATCCAACTACCATCAATTTTCTTAAAGCTAACTTTATCATAAAATGTATTTAAAATCTCTTCATTATTCATTCCATCTACCAACGAATAATCCAAAACTTTATTTTCTTTAGCTGCAGTTTTTCTTAATTGTTCTACTTTTAAAGAATCAAGAGCCCTAAGTAAAGTAGTTGCAAGAATTTTTTTTCTTTTATCAATTCTTACATACAATATATCCTTTGAGTCAAATTCTACATCTAACCAAGAACCTCTATGGGGAATTATACTAAAATTATATATCTTTTTCCCATTTATATTGCTTTTACCTTTATCACTATCAAAAAATATTCCAGGTGATCTATATATTTGAGAAACAATAACTCTTTCATTTCCATTAATAATAAAAGAGGCATTTTTAGTCATCAAAGGAATATCACATAAAAAAACATCATATTCTTTTACATCTCTTACATTTACAGCACCTGTATCTTCGTTAATATCATTAGTAATTAACCTAAATTTAACATCCAAAGATACATCATATGTTAATCCTCTTTGTTTACATTCATATATATCATACCCAATACCATATTTTTCATATTCTTCATATTCAATAAATTGAGATACCAAGTTCTCAATTTCACTAGAAGATTTTTCTAAATTTTCTTTATCTTTTCTAATACCTAATTTATAATCAACAAATTCCAGAATATATCTACCATCATTACTATAAATTGGGAAAAAAGAAGATAACAATCTTTGTAATCCATAATTTTTTCTATTTTTAGATGAAGTTGCTATTTGCAAAAATTGATCGTAGGAATTTTTTGGCATTTCTATCAAATCAGGAACAACTGCAACCGACTTAATTTTACTATAAGCTTTCCTTAATCTATTCAAACCACTAGAAACAAAACTTTTCATTTAAAAATCCTTAAAAATTATATTTTTTACACCCACAAAATGTAAAACAAAGAAACACATCTATTCTTTCGGCAAAGTGGAGCCAATTTGAATAGACGTGTGTTAAGTAATAAAATTTTTTTATAACAAAATTAATTATTATAAAGCTGTAAATTATTTAAGTTCCACCTTTGCACCTGCTGCTTCTAATTTTTTCTTCAATTCTTCAGCTTCAGCTTTTTTGATACCTTCTTTTACCATCTTAGGAGCACTTTCTACCAAAGTTTTAGCATCTGCTAATCCTAAGTTTGTTGCTGCTCTAACTTCTTTAATAACATTAATTTTATTAGCACCTGCATCAACTAACATTACATTAAATTCAGTTTTTTCTTCAACTGCTTCCGCCGAACCAGCACCAGCAACTGCAACCGCAGCTACAGGAGCAGCAGCAGACACACCCCAAGTTTCTTCCAATTTTTTAGATAATTCCGCAGCTTCCATTACAGTCAAAGCAGATAATTCTTCAACCAATTTTTCTATTTTAGACATTTATATTTATCTCCTATTTTATTAAATACACATTTTTATATTTTATTTACAACTATTTTTTAGAGTAAGCACTTAAAACCCTTGCAACATTTCCCGCAGGAGTTTGAACAACCCTTGCAATTTTAGATGCAGGAGCCATAATTAACCCAACGATTTTTGATTTTAATTCTATTAAAGAAGGCAACGAAGCCAAAATTTTAATATCATCAAAACTCAATTTAGAACCATTATAAGAACCACCAACAATTATCATTTTATTATTAGCTTCTTTAGTTTGCTCAAACAACACTTTAGAAACAGCAACTGGATCATTACAAAAAGCAATCGCCGAAGGACCTTCTAATATATCCCTAACAACAACATGACTTGTATTTTCCACTGCAAGATTAATTAAACTATTTTTTGCAACACAAAATTTAGCATTAACTTCCCTTAGTTTTGCCCTAAGTTTTTCCAATTGAACAACATTCATTCCTTTATAATGCACTATTAAAGCAACTTCATTATTTAAACAACTAGAATTTAAATTAGATACAACACCTATTTTTTCTAATCTTTTCACTTTACTCTCACCTCAACTTTCAAATCTAAAATTAAACAATCTTCCATTACAATAAAAATTCTATGTAGAAATTAAGAAGCAAAAGCCTCGCCTACAGTCTCAGAAATATCAACTAAATCACAGAAGATAAATCTAACTTTAAACCAACACCCATAGTAGAAGATAAATAAGCATTCAAAAAATAAACACCTTTGGAAGCAGCAGGCTTAGCTTTATATAAAGCATCTAAAAAAACCTTAATATTTTCTTCTAATTTATTTTCATCAAAGCTAATTTTTCCAACTCCAGCATGTATTATTCCAGCTTTTTCAACTTTAAATTCAACTTGCCCAGCTTTTATATTTTTAATAGCATCTTTCAAATTAACAGTAACCGTTCCAAGCTTAGGATTTGGCATCAAACCCCTTGGACCCAATATTTTAGCAATTTTACTAATTAAAGGCATCATATCAGGTGTAGCAACACATTTATCAAAGAAAACACCCTCTGATTCTATTTTTGCTACTAAATCTTCTGCTCCAACTATATCCGCACCAAAAGATTTTACTTCCTCAATTTTATCTTCCCTAACAAAAGCAGCAACAACAACCGATTTTCCAGTTCCATTAGGCAACCCAACAACACCCCTAACCATTTGATCAGATTGCTTAGGATCAACACCAAGGTTTATAGAAATCTCCACAGTTTCATCAAATTTAACTTTTGAATTTTCTTTTAAAATTTTTATAGAATCCAAAACAGAATAACTTTTTTTTAAGTCAATTTCAGAATACATTTTTTTTAATCTTTTATTTGCCACAACTGCCCCCTTATTAACCTTCTACCACTTCAATACCCATAGAAAAAGCAGAACCAACAATCATTCTTTCCGCAGCTTCCAAATCATTCGCATTCATATCTTCTATTTTTGCTTCAGCTATTTTTTTAATATCAGATTTTTTAATTTTACTTACAAAAACCTTACCAGGCTCCTTAGAACCAGACTTAACATTAGAAAATTTTTTAATATAAAAAGAAACAGGAGGCTTTTTTGTAATAAATGTAAAACTTCTATCTGCATAAATATTGATAACAACAGGAACAGGAGATTCAGGCTCCATAGACTGAGTTTTTGCATTAAAAGCTTTACAAAATTCCATTATACTAACACCAGTAGGACCCAAAGTAGAACCCAAATTTGCAGGAGATGCTTTACCTGCCAATATTTGAGATTTTACAACATGTGTAATTTTTTTTGCCATAATTTTTTATTTCATACCTCTCAAAAACATTAATAATCAATTAATAATATACCAAAATAACAATAAGTCAACAAAAAAATCAACTCACAATTATCAATAAAATTTTCAAATTTTATATAAATCAACCATTTTTCTTTACTTGATGCAATTCCAATTCAACAGGAGTCGGTCTGCCAAGTATAATAACAGATAATTTCAATCTTCCTTTTTCATAGTCAACTTCTTCAACAATTCCATTAAAACTCATAAATGGTCCTTCAGATATATAAACAGTTTCACCAATTTCACATTTAATAGAATCATCTAACTTAGAAGTATTTTTATTTATATCAGAAACATTAGTCATAAAAAACTCTAATTCTTTTTCAGATATAGATTTAGGTTTTTTAGTTCCAGAAGTTAAAAACCCACTAACTCTTTGTAAACTTTTCACCAAATCAACAATTTCATCAGTTAAATTTGCATACATCAATATATATCCAGGTAGAATTTTTTTTTGCAAATCTATTTTTTTACCTCTTCTTAATCTAACTTCATCTTTTGTTGGAACAAGCATTTCTTTAATATGATTAACAACTTTTTTCTTTGCAAGTAAATCATTTATTTCTTTACTTACAAAAATTTCAGATCCAGAAAAAACCTGCAACACATACCATTTATATATCAATTCTTCAGTCATTTTATATTATAATTTAAACTCCCAACTTTAACAAAAAAGAAACAACAGCAGACAACAACCCATCTAAAGAGAAAAAGTAAATAGATGTAATCACTATCATAACAAAAACCATTAGAGTAGACATTGCTACTTGTTTTTTAGGCATCCAAGTTATCTTATTAAACTCTTGCCTCACTTGCCTTAAAAATCTAAATATTACAGAAAACATACAAATCCTAAATTAATTAAAAAATGGCAGGAGCAAAGGGGATCGAACCCTTAACCCTCGGTTTTGGAGACCGATACTCTACCAATTGAGCTATACTCCTGTTTACCTTCACCAAACCTAAAAAACCATTTTACAATTTAATAACAAAAGAAAATTTCTAACATAATAAAA
>JBIIMR010000133.1:0-2622 GCA_044337895.1 Alphaproteobacteria bacterium | reverse complement strand
CCATCTTGTTCTATTTATGCTAAAGAATTAATAACAGAATATAAAGTCCAAAATATTATTAGAATAGGAACAGCAGGAGGATTAAAAACAGCAAAATTAAATGATATAGTTTTAGTTCAAGGAGCATCAACCGATTCAAATGTTAATAGATCAAGATTAAAAGGATTTGATTATAGTGCAACCTCAAGTTTTAAATTATTATTATCCGCTTATAATTCAGCAATTAAAAAAAATATTCCTATCACAGTTGGCAACTGTTTTTCTTCCGATTATTTTTACAATCCATTAACAGATTTAATAGATTACCTAGATAAAATGCAAATTTTATGTATAGAAATGGAAGCAGCAGGCTTATTTGGTGTAGCAGCAGAATATAATGCAAATGCTTTAGCTATTTTAACAATTAGCGATGAAATTAGAACCCATAAATCTATTTCGGCAGAAGAAAGACAAACAAAATTAAATAATATGATTGAAATCGCCCTTAATATGGATAACATATAAAAAATTCAAAAAGATATAAATAAATTTTATACTTGACTTACAATAAAAACATAGCTATTATAAATTAATTTAATAGTTTTTTGAAAGGTAAGTATTATGTTTACATCTATAATAAATTTTTTAACATTCAAAAGTTATCCACCACAAGTAAAATATTTAATGTGGAATGAAGGGGCAGAAAGATTTGCTTTTTATGGAATGAGAGCAATATTAGTTATGTATATGATTGGAACTTTAGGGTTTCAAGAACATCAAGCTAATGCTATTTATCATTTTTTCAATGCTTTTTTATATTTTACTCCGCTTTTAGGTGCATATTTATCAGATAATTATTTTGGAAAATATAAAACAATAATTGGGTTTTCATTTGTTTACATAGTTGGTATAATTATCTTATCATCATTCCCCACAACAGAAGGGCTTTATATAGGATTATTTTTAATTGCTTTAGGTGGTGGAGGTATCAAACCTTGTGCTTCTGCATTCGCTGGAGATCAATTAGACACTTTAGATAAAAATTATAATGAAAACAGAGCTAAATTATATAGCATGTGGTATTTTATGGTTAATTTTGGTTCATTTTTTTCAACAATTATTACCCCAATCACAAGGGAATATTTTGGTCCACAAATTGCATTTTCAATCCCAGGAGTGTTAATGTTTATTGCAATATTAATTTTAATTAAAGGTCGTAAAATGTATAACCATGTAACTGCAAACCCAGAACCAAATTATGTTTTTTCTGTTTTAGTATCCGCTTTAAAAAATTTCAATAAAAGAGATAAAAACAAAGGATTATTAGGTGGTGCATTATTAGATTTTGATGCAACATATGTAAATGCAGTAAAAAATATTTATCAAATTTTAAAAGTATTTTTATTTATAATTGTATTTTGGTCGTTATTCGATCAACAAGGTTCATCTTGGATTAATCAGGCAAAAAAAATGGATCTATATTTATTTAATTATAAAATAGCTCCAGATTTAATTCCTTTTTTAAATCCTGCAATGGTTATGTTAATGATACCTCTTTTTAACAAATATTTATACCCATTTGTTAACAACCATTTATTCAATTTAACCCCTTTAAGAAAAATCAGCATAGGTATTTTCATTTCAGGATTATCATTTGGAATAGTTGGATTTATTCAAACTTTATTAGATCAAGGTTTAGTTTTAGGTGTAATGTGGCAAGTAATTCCATACCTTGCAATTACCGCAGCAGAAGTATTAATTTCTGTTACAGGATTAGAATTTGCATATTCACAAGCACCTAAGTTCATGAAATCAACAATAACAAGTTTTTGGTTATTAACAACATTTTTTGGTAATTTATTAGCAGGAATAATAAATGAAATTAATTTATTTACATCCGCTAGTGATTATTTTTACTTTTTTGCTATTGTAACATTAATTTTTGGAGTTATATTTATACCATTTGCTAAAAGCTATAAACACATTTCACAAAACTAAATTAAAACACTTAAAATAAGAGAAATTCACAAAAGCTTTTCTCTTATTTTTTATTTCTTAAATTTTCAAAAAATAAATCCAACAATTTTTTTGATTCCTCCATACAAATAACATCATAAACTTCAATTTTATTATCAATCAATATTTTTAATCCTATATTATTTTTGGTAGTATCATGTGCCCCAACAAATACTCTTTTAATTTTTGCTTCTATAATAGCTCCACTACACATAATACAAGGCTCTAAAGTTGTATATAAATCACAATTTATTAAGTTATTTGTTTTTAATTTTTTCATTGCATTCAAAATAGCAACAACCTCTGCATGTAATATTATATTATTTTTTTTATGAACACTATTAACTCCTTTAGCAATTATTTTATTATCTAAAACAATTAAAGATGCAACAGGCACATCAATCATATTTTTTAAATTATTTTTAGCTAAATCAATTGCTTTTAGCATAAATTTATTTTTATTTAACATTATTTAAAAAATCCCTTTCCATAAAAACTATTATTTTCATAATTCAAATTTAATCATTAATATGATATAATAAGAAAATATACAATCTTATTATTAATTCAACTTTAACATACTAAAATACATACTAAAATACATACTAAAAATTTAAAAAACCAAGA
>JBIIMR010000132.1:0-2633 GCA_044337895.1 Alphaproteobacteria bacterium | reverse complement strand
AAATCTGTGTGGCAAACTTATAGGGGAGTAAGGGAAGATTATAAAATTTCCCTTGATTGTAAAATCCCAATTGATAAATTAGGTAAAAAAAGAGTTATAGCAGTAAAAGCGGTTGATATTTTTGGGCTTGAATCTATTGCAACGGTAGAAATTGATTATTAAGGGTTTTTAAAGTATTAAAATTTTGAATTAGGAATTAATAAAATGAAGAAAAAATTATATAAATATGGAGCTTTGGGGTTAGGTTTAGCTAAAGCTTTAGATAAAAAAGTAAATGAAGAATTTGCAAATAAAAGTTTTTTTACAAAACTTAGCCCTGTTACTTGTGAGCTTTTGGAATATTGGTTTTTAGAAGATTTTTGTGTAACAAGAACGGTTAACTTTCATAAGGGGCAGAAGCAAGCGATTTTAAATATTATTTATATTTGTGAAGTATTAAATGCAAAAAATATTGTTGATCTTTATAAAATAATGGAAAAAGAGGGTTTAACAGTTGATAAAGAATTGCTTTTATCTATAGAAGAGAAAATTGAATTTAGTGAAGTGGCAAATTTTTTAATTAAAATGGCAACAGGAACTGGAAAAACTTTTGTGATTAATGCGGTTATGATTTGGCAATATTTGAATTACTTACAGGGTAATTTTTTGGGTGGGTTTAAGTATCATAATAATTTTTTAATTATTGCTCCTTCTGTGATGGTGTATGATAGGTTATTGCAATCTTTTAAGGGTAAAGAATTGCAAGATGGAACTTATGATTTTGAAAAATCCGATGTTAAAAAATATAGTGAGTTGTTTTTGCCAAAACATTATAGGGGTAGGGTGTTTTCTTTTTGGCAAAATGCAATTAAAACAAAAATAGATCTAGGTAAAGGAGATAGTAATAGTGGATTAATTGGAATTTTAAATTATCATCAATTAATGGTTAGTGTTAAAGATGATTTAGAATGTTATTTACCATTAAAGCCAAATATAAGGAATGATTTAGAAACTTTAGATGGTTATGGAAATGAAAATTTTAAGCTTGAATTTTTACAAAAATTGCCTTCTTTATGTGTAATTAATGATGAAGCACATCATATTTATATTGAAGATAGTAAAGAAGATAAAAAATGGAATGAAAGTTTAAAATTGATATTTGCCAATAAAAAAAATCAATATTTGCAACTTGATTTCTCTGCTACTCCTTTTTTACAAAATAATAGTAAAGCTAAAAAAGAAGATGGATTGCTAGCTATTAATAAAGAATATTTAGTTCATATTATTACTAATTTTGATTTTAAAGATGCTGTAACTGAAGGATTAGTTAAAATGGTTAGCATTGATAAAATTAAGGAGTTTAATTATGAATTTGAAGGGGAATCTGAAAAGGATAAAGAAAAGGATAAAGAAGAGATTAACAAGCAAAAATTGGAAAATGTAGTAGCAATTAGGGATTCTAATAGGGAGGTTCTTGCTTTAGGGGAGCCTCAAAGATTGATGATAAAGGCGGGGATTCATCAGTTACAAGCTTTAGAAAAAGAATTTTTAAAATTAAATCCAGAGAAATATCCTAAAATGTTAATAATGTTAGAAGATACTAAAGTTTCTGCGAGTGTAAAGAGTTTTTTAATAGAATGTGGATTTGCAGAGGATGAATTTTTAACAATAGATAGTAGTATAAAAGGAGAAGTTAGTGAAAAAGAGTGGGATAAAATTAAATATGATTTGTTTAATATTGACTCTAATCCTAAAATTAAAATTATAATATCTGTGTTAATGTTAAGGGAGGGTTTTGATGTTAGTAATATTTGTATTATTGTTCCTTTAAGAAAATCTAAATCTAAGCAACTTGTAGAGCAAACGGTAGGGAGAGGATTGCGATTAATGTGGAGAGAGCAGGAGTATTTAGAGGAAAAACTATTAAATATTGAAAAAGTGATTAAGAAAAAAGAAAAGCCAAATAGTTATTTAGATATTTTAACAATTATAGATCATCCGCAGTATCAGGAATTTTATAATGAATCTTTAGAAAATTTAATTATTACTGAGGGTGAAATTAAAGAGCATAAAAAATTAACAGGTGATTTAACTACCATTTATTTAAAAGAAAATTATGCGGATTATGATTTGTTTTTTCCTAAAATTATTCAATCTGAGGTTAAAAATTTTGAAATAAATGTAGAAGAAATAATTGCAGAAATGAATCCTTGTGAAATGGATTTTGAAAGTTTACAAAAAAGAGCAAAAAGTTCTACCATTGTAAAGCAAGAAATTTTAGTTAAAACTTATTTAGATGAATATAAAGTGGATAGTAGTAGATTTAAAGCTGTTAGTTATAATCAATATTTGCCTAAGTTATTGCAAGAGGGTTTAAAAAATAAAAATGTTGCAATTTGGGGGAATGTTGACTCTAAGATAATTCGCATTTTAGATGTATTTATTAGAAATAAATTATTTAAAAAAACAATTGAAATTAACTCTGAAAATTTAAAAATATTAATGCTTGATGATGTAATAGGGCATATTTTATGGACTCTTAGGACTGCGATATTAAAAAATTTAGAAAAAAATACAAATGAAGAAGTGGTTGAAATCGCAAAATATAAATTTTCTTGTGTTAAATCTTGTGTGGTGGATTTACTTTATTCGTT
>JBIIMR010000131.1:0-2650 GCA_044337895.1 Alphaproteobacteria bacterium | reverse complement strand
ACATGGTAATGGGAATCATCACTGATTTCAAAAACAACATCCACCTCAGGATAAAAGGTATCTCCTTTAAAATATTCAGCAACTAAAAAAACTAGCTTATAAATACCCTTATTATCAATTCCATCACCTAACAATAAAAATTCTTTAATTCTTCCATTAGAATCTGTTTTTTTCTTATCAATTAAAACCCAAGTATTATTTTCTTTTACTTGCTTAAATAATTGAACCTCTACTTCAGGTGCCCCAACCCCTTTAGATACATCTAAAATATGGGTGCTAAGCTGATGCTTTACCTCAACACAATAACCTTTAATTACACTAAATAATAAAACCAACACAACTAACAATATTTTTTTCATAAATAAAATTCCCCTATTTTTTTATATTAATAAAATTATACATTAATAATATTTTATCCACAAATAAATATTAATATTTTGCATTTAATCATTTGTTATTAAAAAAAAGATTGTAATAATCAATTTTATAGTATATTATTATAATATAAAGGATAAAAACAATCAATAACAAGGCAAAAGGCAGTTCGTAAAATAATTTTACTAGCACGAAAGGAGATTAAAAAAATGATCTTTCATCGCCTCATTTTAAAATTTGTTACAAGTATTTACCATGTAATGATTAATTTGATTCATATTTTTAATCATTTAAAACATAAAAAATTAAAAATATTTTCTTATTTATCAATTTTTATGCACTTAATTTCCAAAAAATTTTCAATCTTTAGCTACATTCTAAACAAAATAATTTTAAACCGCTGCCAATGCTAAGCAAAAATAAAAATCAATTTTATTTTGTTTTCATTAGGTTTAACATAAAAGCTAAAAAACTTAACAATATATAAAAATTAAACTTTCTAATTAATCCAAAATTATAACAAGCTTTATAGTATTTTGTTACAATTTTTGAAATCAAAACCCTATTAAAAATTTTATTCTGATATTTAATATCCATTTTTTCAATTATTACATTTTCTTCTTTTATATACTGTTTAATATAATATTCTAAATCTTCATTTGCCTTAAAATCACCATGTAATTCACATCCTAAATATTCAATAGGAGTAGTTTTAAAAAGCAAAGAGTTATATATAACATCAAATTCACTACCCTCAATATCCATTTTAAAATATTTAATTTTTTTGATGTTGTGTTCTTTAATAATATTATCTAAAGTTATAGATTTTACTTTTATACCTAAATTATTTTTATCTAATTTACTAACTTTATTCCCACCAGAATGATGGAAAGAAGAATCATCAATAAAAATATCATTACCATCCGAAGTAACAGCTAAATTAAAAGCTTGTAAATTTGTATGATTTTCTAAATTATTTAATTTGAGGTTTTCTTGATAAATTTCAAAATTTCTTGGATCCGATTCAAAACTATATATTTTGAGAAATGGATACTTAAAAGCTAAATATATAGCTAAAATCCCACAGTTTCCACCTAAATCAAGTAATACAGGATTATCAAGGCTTTCACCCCAATTAACCTTATTAAAATTATATTCTCCAAATTGAAGCTCTTTTAATAAAAATTCTTCTACAACAAATTAATCTTTATGATTATATATTTTAATATCTATTCCATTTAAACTGTATTTTTTAAATTTCATCATTTTAATTCATCCCCATTAATTAAATACCAAAGTTGATTTATCACATAATTTTTAATTCTAAAAGATGCAAACACATCATTTTTTTCATTATCAACAATATGACCCACAAACATTATTTTTCTACTATCTTTTATAATATAACCCATAAACCAACCTTGTTGCAAATCTATTTTTTTACCATCATCTAAAACTAAATTCCCATTCCCAGTTTTACCATAAAGCATCCATCCACCATGTAATTCTTGTATAAACATAATATTTTTAGTTTTTTCAAAAGAGTATAAGCTAATATTAAGTTTATGATTTATAATTTTTTCTAAAAAATCCATTTGCTCAATAGGAGATATTTTTAAAGAGCTAGAAACCCAAAAGTTAGGAAGTCCTGCACTTACATCCATATTGCCATAATTAAATTCATTTACATATTTTTTTAAATTTTCAAATCCAATTTTATTAGCAATAATTTCAGAAAACCACAAACAACTATCCCTCATCCAAGTTTTAGGATTATGAGTATCTTTGCAAACATTTATATAATAATCCGCTTTTTTAGGTAAATCCCAATTAGGAGAAACTTCACTTAACAACAATTTAGAATCAAACCCCATTAAACTAAGTGCAATTTTAAAGGTAGACTGCGGCGGATACCTTTTTTCGCACTCACCATCAATTTTTAGAATTTTATCATTTTCTTTAACTATAAAACAAATATCAGATTCTTTAGCTAATATTTTAAAAGATATCACTTCCAAAACAAAGCATAAACTAATAAATAACAAATTTCTAAAACAAAACATTTACTTAGCTAAATTACCAGCAATATTTAAGATATCATAAACCCTACTAAAAGGAGGACTATAACCAAAATCCATATTTCCAAATTCTTTAATAGATATTTTTTTTATAATTGCCAAACTAAAAACATGCATTCTTAAAGCAACCCCATCTTTACCAACCATTTGAACCCCAAGGATTTCAAAATTTTCTGGATTAAATAAAATTTTAATAT
>JBIIMR010000032.1:0-9294 GCA_044337895.1 Alphaproteobacteria bacterium | reverse complement strand
AAGCATTATCGCGATACTGCCAAATTTCTATACCTTCTTCATTTTTATTTAAATCAGGTTTCCCAAAAATATTTAATACATCGTTTTTATTTAGTGAAAATAAAAATTCTGTATTTTTATAGTGTTGAAAAAAGTTATCAAGTAGTTCAGATTTTAAATTTTTATCTAAAATAGTAAGTTTTTCTTTTTTGTAATCATTAATAAATATTTCTAAATCAGGTGTTTCTCCCACATCAATTACTTTTACATTTGCATTTTTATCTATTGTTATATTTTCATTTATTTGACTTTTAGGGGATTCATCTTCTAAAACAGGTTCATTTGTTTGTTTTGTCACAGTCTTTAAATTATCTTCTGCATAACTTTTATTTTGATTTTTATTCCCACCACAAGCAATAAATATAAGAGAAAAAATTAAAGAAATTATTATTTTTATTTTACTTATAATATTATTTTTAAAGTTCATTTTTAGCAAAGTCTCCAATTTTTTTAATAAGAATCTTGATTTATAAATAAAAAAAGATTTATAATCATAAGGTTAATTATATTTTAACAAAATAAATAAATTACTAATTTTTATAAAAATTATTTTATTATGGCAAAAAATAACAAGATTTGTATTTATTTTTAAAGTATATTACAATAAATGAATTCATAATTAAATTTATAAAAAGGTATTAGAATATAAATGAGCATCAAAATTAGAAACATAGCTATTATTGCCCATGTGGATCATGGAAAAACAACACTCGTAGATTCGTTATTAAGACAAAGTGGAAGCTTCAAAGATCATCAAAGTGTAACAGAAAGAGTAATGGATTCAAATGATTTAGAAAAGGAAAGAGGTATAACCATTTTATCAAAATGTACTTCTATTAATTGGCAAGGCTATAAAATTAATATAGTAGATACCCCAGGGCATGCTGATTTTGGTGGCGAAGTAGAAAGAATTTTAGGTATGGTAGAAGGTGTTATTCTTCTTGTAGATAGCCAAGAAGGTCCTATGCCACAAACCAGATTTGTTACAGCAAAAGCATTAAGTTTAGGCTTAAAACCAATTGTTGTTATTAATAAAATGGATAAACCAGAAAGAAGAACCAAAGAGGTTGTAGATGAAGTTGGTGATTTGTTTTTAAATTTAAATGCAACAAATGAACAGCTTAATTTTCCTGTTTTATATGCAGCAGCTAGAAATGGATGGGTATCAAAAGAAGAAGATAAAGTTACAGATAATGTAGAAGCATTATTTGAAACAATAATAGATTATGTTAAAGAACCAGAAACAGTAGATGAACAAAGATTTTCTTTAGTTGCTACTATTTTACAAAACGATTCCTATGTTGGTAGAATTTTAACAGGTAAAATTTACTCAGGTAGCATTAAAGTAGGAGACAGTTTAAAGGCATTAGATCGGGAAGGAAATTTAGTAGAAAGAGCAAGAGTTTCAAAATTAATGGTATTTGAAGGGTTAACTAAAAAACCAGTAGAATCGGCAGAAAAAGGTGATATTATTTGTTTTTCAGGTTTCACAAAGGCAACCGTTTCAGATACAATTTGCCATATAGAGGTAGAAAAACCATTATATGCTAAACCCATTGATCCACCAGTATTATCCATGATATTCTCAGTAAATGATTCCCCATTAGTAGGTAAAGATGGTAAGAAATTAACTTCAAGGATGATTCGTGAAAGACTTTTCCAAGAACAAGAAGGCAATGTATCAATTAAAGTATCAGAAACAGATACAACAGAGGGTTATGAAGTATCAGGAAGAGGAGAATTACAGCTTTCTATTTTAATTGAAACAATGAGAAGGGAAGGATTTGAATTATCAGTTGGTCGTCCTAAAGTTTTATTAAAAGAAATTAACGGCAAAAAATACGAACCAGTAGAGTTAGTTCAAATAGATGTAGACGAAGCATATTCAGGCATTATCATTGAAACCATTCAAAAAAGAAAAGGTAGAGTGGAGGAAATGTATATAACAGGTGATAACAAACAAAGAATCGTATTTTTAGTACCAACAAGAGGATTAATCGGCTATTATGGTCAATTTTTAACAGATACTAAAGGAACAGGAACAATGTCAAGACTTTTCCATGATTATGAAGAGTGGAAGGGTAGTATAGAAAGTCGCCATAAAGGAGTTTTAATTTCCAATGCCCAAGGTAAAACAGTTGCCTATGGATTGTTTCACTTGCAAGACAGAGGAACTTTTTTTATAGGAGCAGGCGAAGATGTTTATACTGGAATGGTAATAGGTGAAAACAGTAAAGACAACGATTTAGAGGTAAATCCACTAAAATCTAAACAGTTAACAAACATGAGGGCTTCAGGCAAAGATGATGCTATTATTTTAACACCGCCTAAAAGATTAAATTTAGAAGAAGCAATATCTTATATAGAAGATGATGAGTTAATAGAAGTAACCCCTAACAATATTCGTATTCGTAAAAAATATTTAGATAGCGCTGAAAGAAAAAAACACCAAAAACATAAAGACTAATACATAAAATACTAATGTTAATTATTATTCAAAATCAAGGAGATTAAAAATAATGAATCTAGATAAAGTAATTTTAGGAAGCAAAGTTCCCGAAGAATTTAATGTGATTATAGAAATTCCCCAAGGTGGTTACCCAATCAAATATGAGATAGATAAAGAATCTGCAAGTTTAGTTGTTGATAGGTTGGTCGCAACCAGTATGCAATATCCTGCTAATTACGGTTTTTTACCACAAACCTTAGGCAAAGATGGGGATCCATTAGATGCTCTTGTAATAACACCAAGCCCACTTTATCCAATGTCTGTTATTAAAGTTCGTCCACTAGGTGTTTTGTTGATGGAAGACGAATCAGGTTTTGATGAAAAAATAATTTGTGTTCCTGTAACTAAAGTAACCGCATATTATGACAAAATACAAGTTTTGCAAGATTTACCAGATATTTTATTATCCCAAATTAAACATTTTTTTGAAACATATAAAAATTTAGAAAATGGTAAATGGGTTAAAATTACAGGATTTCAAGATAAAGAGTTTGCTTATAAAGTAATAAAAGATAGTATTATAAACAAATAAAAAAATAATAATAATAATAATTAAAAAACATACAATAAAAAAATATAATAAATAGAGAGTTTTAGAAATGCCATTAAGGTTTGTAATATTATTTTTTGTAATATTATTTTTTTTTAAAGATTATTCTTTTGCAAAAAGTATAAATTTTATAGATAATGCTTATCTAAATACGGGTTATTATGCGGATTTTAAATCTAAAGATAGTTTAGTTTTAGGCGCTAGTTTTTCTGCAAAAAATTTATTTTTTGAGGTTACAAATAAAAGCACTTTTTTAAGTTATTTATTCAGTTATAACAAAAGTTTATCCCCATATTTAGGTTTAGATTATAATTATACTAATAATTTTGGATTTTTATTTGGTTTTAATGCAAATTTAACAAATTTATTTTATTATGGTAAATATGTAACTTTTTATAGTGAGTATGTATTAAAAGTTATTAATTATAAAGGCAATATAATGTTTGGGATTCGTTGGAAAATCGCAGAAAATTAGTTGTATACTTAATTATTTAGGGGTTTATTATTTTGAAAATAAGATTTATTGTATCTGTTTTTACATTTTTTGTAAGTAGTTTATTTTTTTCAAATTTTTTATTTGCATCAAAATCTGATGTTTTTATTGGTGTAAATAAAGCAATTGTAGCAGATAGTTTAGAATCTAAGCAGCATTACAATTATATTGTTGGTGGAGCATACAATTCTTTTAGGTTACAATATGGTAATTATTTAGGATATGATAAATTTTCCTTTTATTATAATTTCACTGTTTTAGAAGAATTAGGTATTCATCTTGGGTATACTCAATATGGAATTTTTAAAAAGATTCCTTATTACGAATCAGGTTTTTCAGATGGATTTACGAAAGATGTTGTTGCAGGATTTAGCATTAATTATTTTTCAAGACTTTCTTTCTATGCAGACTATGAGTTTAAAAATTATAGATTTATTGTAGGCTTAAGATTATTTTTATTTAAAAAAGATACAGACAGTTTGAATAAAAACACTCTAAGAAAAACAAATCCAACCCCAGATAATAAGGGATTAAAAAAAGATAGGTAAAATTATCTTTATTTAGTTGACAATATATAGAATCTGTTTCATTATTTTATTATAAAAGGTATTTAGGAGTTATCAATTATGCTAAGTTTAATTAAATCATTTATTATTATATTGATATTCATTTTTACAGGAAGTAAAACTTTTGCACTATTACCTTCTATTTATTCAGGTTTTTCATACTATAATTCTTCCATTAATTTAAATGGAGAGCAAGATAATTCATCAAATTTTTCTGTATTTTTAGGAGTAAGACCCATAACTTCTATACCAATTGTTTCAGGATTTAGAGTAGAAGGAAGTTATGAGTATGGTTTTTCAAGTTTAGAAACAAATAATTCTTATGGATTAGGTTTACTTTATGATTTTAATATTATACCAATAGTAACTCCATATGTGGGTGTTTCTTTATATCAAAATCATTTTAAAATTAAACCAAACGGAGATGATATAGAAAAAACAATCAATACAACTTCCCCAAGTTTAGGTTTTAGTGCTGGTGTTACTTTAAAAATACCTTATTTTCCTCCTAAAGTTACCTTAAGTTATTACTATAAAAATAGTAATATGTTTGATAATTATTATTATAATTCTAATGGTGATAAATATAAAAATAATTATATTTCACAAGGAGTTCAATTGGGAGTTTCTTTTAGACTTTAATTATTATTTTGCTTTTATATTTTATATTTTTTTATTTTTTTATTTTTTTTAATAATTTATTTGCATATACATTTTACACAGGATATTCTAAATTATATTTAGAACACAATGCAACTAATATAATTACAGAAAAAACATCAGGTTATAATATATTTTTAATGTTATCTCCTTTTGAAAGTAATAGTTTGTTTAAAAAATTTAGTTATGGTTTTTCCTATTACAATGTAAAAGGAGATCAAAATATTAAATACAGTAAAGTATCCCAAATATTATCCTATTATAATTTTACATTAGATTGGTATTCAAAATCATATCCACATTTTTATTTTGGTTATGCAATAGGAAGAGCAACATATAATACAAACTTATATTTTTCTAACAGCACCATTAATAGTGTATTTTTGAATAATAATATTCCATTAAATCAAGAATCTTTTTTACCCAATATTAGTGTTCCCCTAAAGTTAGAAAGAATTCCCGTATCTAGTTTTATTTTTGGTTCTAATTATATTATTAGTGATGTTTTTTCTATATTTTTAGAGTTTACAATTAATAGAAGTGTTCCTCCAGATTTTTTTAAAGTAAATCCATATGTTGAATTAGATTCTTATATGCCAGATTCTATTGTTAAATTATCAAATTTTTATGGTGTTGATGTTAATCAAGTTTTAACAAAAGATTTTTCTTCAAAGGGTATTAAATTAGGTGTTACCTACATTTTAAAGTCTAAATAAAATCAAATTAAATTATATAATTAAATTATAATTAATGTTTAAAATTGTATTATATAAATAATTAATATTAGTATTTTAAGTAAAATTATGCTACTATTTACAAAATATTCCATAATATTATTAATAAAAAATAGGGTGCCTGCTATAATGAGAAATATAATTTGTTATATATTTTTGTTTGTAATTTTTATCTACACTAATTCTTTTGGTATTTATGAAGATGAAAACAAAAAGCCTTCTTACATATATAACAAAAAAAAAGCAGATGTTTATATTGGTGGAGCTTATGCTTTTGAACAAAACACAATCAAAGGGGTAAATGGTTTAATAAATATTTATGCTCCAGAAAAATGGAATCAAGATTACGGCGGTATTTTTAATGTGGGTATTCGTCCGTTAGAAGTTGCTCCTTATTTGAGAAGTTTTAGATTTGAAGCAGAAATGTCATACCACACCTCAAAATATCCATTGATATATAATGCAGAGGCAACAGGTATTCCAAGTAAAGAAACTCAACCTAAAAAATCTTTTCTTTCATTGTCAGGTCAAGGTGTTTTTAATGCTTATATAGATTTAAGAATATTCGATGAATTTTGGTATCCATATATAGGTGTTGGTGCAGGTAAAGGTACTTTAAAAGTAAGGTATATAGACTTTCAAGAGTTACCAAATGGTGTAGGGGAACAGTATTTTGGAACAGGTAATGTTGGTGTTACACAATTTATGCTTGGATTTCAATGGGATAACAAGATTATAAAAGCATCAGCATTTATAGAATATAGATATATTTTATCTGGTAAAATTAATACTACAGCAAATCAAACAGGTTATCCAGATCCAGACGATACAACTGCAAATGTTCCTTCAGGATACATTCCTCCAAAAGAAAAAAGTATAGGTTTTGAAGCACATTCTATTTTAGTAGGTATTAAATATTATTTATATTAAATTTTTTCAAATTATATGCTATATATTATTAAAGTTCATTTTAATATAACAATATTTCATTTTAATATAACAATATAATAAATAATAAATCATTATGATAGAAAAAACAGCAACTCCCATGATATTACAATATTTATCTATTAAAGATAAATATAAAGATAGTTTGCTATTTTTTAGAATGGGAGACTTTTATGAATTATTTTTCGAAGATGCTAAATTAGCTTCATCTTTTTTAGGTATAGTTTTAACAAAAAAAGGAAAGTATCAAGATAAAGATATTCCAATGTGTGGTATTCCTTACCATAGCAATCAAAGTTATATACATAGATTAGTAAAATCAGGCTATAAAGTTGCAATTTGCGAACAAGTAGAAAGTGTTGAAGATAGTAAAAAAAGGGGTTATAAATCCGTAGTCAAAAGGGATGTTGTGAGGGTTATAACCTCAGGAACAATCACAGAAGAAGAAATTTTAAATCACAAAGAAAATAATTTTATTCTCAATATTCATTTTGTTAAAGATAGTGTTTTTTTATCGTGGTTAGATTTATCAATTGGCGATCTTTTTATAGAATCATCTACAATAGACAATATAATTAATTTTTTATCAAAAGTAGAACCTAAAGAAATTTTAATCAACTCTGTTTATCAAGATATAACTAATATACAAAATAATTATATTTTAAACACCATTAATTTTTTAAATAAACATTATAAAAATATCATAACATATCAAGAAAGTTTATTTTATTCACAAGAGATTTGTAAAAAAAATTGCGAAGATGTTTTTAAATCCCAAATATTTTTTAATGATTTAGATAAAAATTTTATAATCAGTGTGGGATCTTTAATTAGTTATTTGGTTAATACTCAAAAAAGTTCAAACTTAAATATATCCCTTCCCCAAACTGTAAATCAAAAAAAATTCTTATCATTAGATTCTTTTACAAGAAAGAGTTTAGAGTTAGATAAAAGCTTAAATAATCAAACTGTAGGAACTTTAAAATCTGTAATAGATTATACAAAAACATCATCAGGCTCAAGGCTTATAAGTAATTGGTTAAACTTTCCACTTACATCAATAGATGCTATAGAAGAGAGGTTACAGTGTATAGATTATTTTTTAGTAGAACAAGATATTCTATTAAAATTACAAAAAATTTTAGAATCTTTCCCAGATACTCAAAGATGTCTTTCTCGTTTAATTTTAAATAGATACACCTATAAGGATGTGTTATCAATAAAAGAAAGCTTATCTATTTTTTATAAAATTAAAGAACTTTTTTTACATAAAAATATTCCCCAATATATAAATATTGCAAATATAGCAAGTAATAATTTTAGCACAATTTTATCAAAAATAGAAAATTCATTAATAGAAGATTCCACAATTAATTATAAAGATGGTGGTTTTTGTAAGTTTGGATTTTCCAAGGAGTTAGATGGGTTAAGAAAATTTAAAGATAACATTAACCATCTTATTATAGATCTTCAAAATAAATATATAAAGCATACAAAAATTTTAACTTTAAAAATTTCATATAATAACTTAATTGGTTATTTTATAGAAGTTTCTACTAAAAACATTAACGAATCATTGTTAGATAAAATTTTTATCCACAAACAAACACTAAGCAATGTTGTAAGATACACAACGGAAGAAATTTTAGAATTAGAATCAAAAATTTTAAAATCTAAAACAAGTATTTTGGATTTAGAGTTATTCATTTTAAATGATATAGTTAAAGATATTATTGCAGTCAAAGAAGTTATTCAAGATTATTTAAACTATATTGCAAAATTAGATGTTATTTTATCCCTAACATATATCTCCAATAAATATAATTTTACAAGACCAAAAATAAATAACTCAAGGGATTTTAAAGTTGTAGGAGGCAGACATTTAGTAATAGAATCACAGTTAAAAAATGAACAGAAATTTTTTATAGAAAATAATTGCATAATGGATGATAGTAAAAACTTTTTTATAATAACAGGACCAAACATGGCAGGAAAAAGCACATTTCTTCGCCAAAATTGCCATATTATAATTTTAGCTCAAATAGGATGCTATATTCCAGCAAAAGAAGGTGTTATTGGAATAGTAGATGCTATTTTTTCACGAGTAGGTTCAAGTGATGATTTATTCAAGGGCAGTTCAACTTTTATGGTAGAAATGTTAGAAACATCATCTATTTTAAGATCAGCAACTAAAAATTCTTTCATAATTTTAGATGAAGTAGGTAGGGGAACCTCAACCCTAGACGGACTTTCAATAGCATGGGCAACAATTGAATATATTACATCAAAAATACAAGCAAGAACACTTTTTGCAACCCACTACCATGAGTTACATAATTTAGAAAATTCTACAAACACTATTGCAAATTATACCATTAAAACGAAACAATCAAATCAAGAAATTGTTTTTTTACATGAGTTAATTAAAGGATTTAGCAATAAATCCTATGGTATCTATGTAGCAAAAATTGCCAATATGCCAAATGAATTAATTTTAAGAGCAACAGAAATTTTAAATTATTTAGAATCTACCAATTTTTCTTTAGATGTTATGAATCGCTTAAAAGATGGTAAAACAAAACAAACAGATAATAAAACAATAGATTTGTTTTCCTCTAACAACATCAATCCCACCAATAAAGATTTATCCCACCATGAAGATAAACAGAAAGATTATTCAAGTATTATACAAGATTTAAAAGATTTATCCCCAGATAATTTAACCCCTAAAGAAGCTTTAAATTATTTATATCATTTATCTTCTAAAATCAAATCCATAACATAAGGAATTTTAT
>JBIIMR010000031.1:0-9358 GCA_044337895.1 Alphaproteobacteria bacterium | reverse complement strand
CCCTGTTGTTTCTGTGTCTAATATTATTTTTCTATCTACCAAAATTAATTTCCTCTTTGTTGTAAATATCTGTTAAAATTTGATTTATTTTTTTATCTACATTTTTAGAATCTTGATTGGTGTTTACTATGTAACTTGAGTGTTTTTTTTTATATTTGTTTAAAATTTGTTTGCTTAAAATTACATTTATCTCTTTTTTAGTTAAATCTTTAGTTTGATTAATTCTTTGTATTTGAATTTTTTTTGGAGTATTTGCTAAAATTATATAATTAAAATTACTTTGTAGATTATTTTCAAAAAGTAATGGAATCTCTAAAACAATAATTTTTGTGTTTTTATGTTTATTTTCTTCTATAAAATTACTTCTTAGTTTTTCTTCTTCTTTATGTAAATAATCTGTTATTTTGTTAAAGCTAATAATATCTTTTACTAATAATTCTTTTATTTTTTGTTTATTTAATTTGTTATATTTTACTAAATCTAATTTTAAAGAATCTAAAAAAATTAAAGTTTTAGGATAATTGTAAATTGTTTTTATGGAATCATCTGCTGAATAAACTTTGATGTTTTTAGCTTTTAATATGTTACATATAAAAGTTTTACCCATTGCAATTCCGCCTGTAACACCTATTATTATCATAATTATTTTAACTCTTGCAATAGTATTTGATTTAACTCTTTTGTAACTAATGGCAAAACTTGAAACCAATGGAAAAACGATTTTGCTGCTTGATTCATTAACATACTTAATCCATCTATAGTTTGTAAACCTATTTTTTTTGATTCTCTTATCAATAAAGTATCTTGCTTTTGGTAATTTATATCATAAATTATACAATTTTTATTTAATAATTTTAAATCATTTGTTGAAATTAAATTAATTTGATTTTGATTCTTTGTAGTTGTATTAATTAAAAAATCTATTGAATTTAAAAAATTTTTATCTAACTTATCTATTAAATTTATATTTTTAAAATCCTTTTTTAACTCTGTAAGTTTATCTTTTGTTCTGTTTGTTACAAAAATATTACTATTTTTTAAAGCATATATTATTGTTCTGCTTGTTCCACCTGCCCCTAAAATTAAAATATTTTTATTTGTTAGATCTAAAAATTCTACTGATCTACAAAAACCATAATAATCTGTGTTGTAACCTACTGGATTGTTATTTTTATCTTTTGCTAATGTATTTATTGATTTGATTTGAGTTACTTCATCATCTTTTATTAAAACTTTATTATATAGTTTTTCCTTTAATGGGGATGTGATATTAAAGCCAATATAATTTGATAAAAATAAAGTGATTATTTCATCTTCTTTTAAATCTATAATGTTTGTATCTATTAAATTATAATTTGCCTTTATGTTTTGCTGTTTACAAAAATAATTATGAATAACTGGTGATAAACTGTTTTCTATGCTTTTACCTATTAATGCTAAATTTAATTTTGTGTTTTGTGAATTCATTGTGGATAAGTATGTTAGTAAAAGTTGTAATTTATAGTTGTTAAATTATTATACATCATTTTAACAGATTTATTAACATTTTTTTTAAATTGTGGGTATTAATTTTAAGATTGTTAATAACTTTTTATAAATCTAGTAAATTCCTATATTTATAGTTGTGTATAAATTGTTAATAATAGTTTTAAGAATTGTGATTTAACAAAATACATAACTATAATAACTACTAATATTACATATATATATTATTTATTTATTATATATTGCTATAGATTTAAATTATTTACTTGAAATTATTTATTATTTTAACTATAATGATTTTTGTATTGATTTTTTTCTTTTTGTTTTCAATAAGTCCAAACACTTAAAATTTTTTAAATTTTATATATCAAATGTAATTAATATTTTATTTTTATAATATAAAGGGTATTTTTATAATGGAAATTAGTAATCTAAATGTATTAAAAACTAAATCTTTGTCTAATCTTTGCGAATATGCAACTAAAATAGGAATTGAAAATCCTTCTGACATGAAAAAACAAGATTTAATGTTTATGATTCTTAAAAAATTAACAGAAAAAAATAACAATAATAATGTTGTTGTTGAAGGTGTTCTTGAAATACTATCTGATGGATATGGATTTTTAAGATATCCTGAATTTAATTATATTCCTGGACCTGATGATATTTATGTTTCCCCTAGTCAGATAAGAAAAAATTTTGTTAAAACAGGTGACACTATTGAAGGCGAAATTAGATCTCCTAAAGAAGGTGAAAAATATTTTGCCCTTTCTAAAATAACAAAAATAAATTTTGAAAGTGTTGATAAAATTCAACAAAAAGTTAATTTTGATAATTTAGTTCCTCTTTATCCTGAAAGTAGAATTATTACTGAATATAAAGTTGGTGAAAAAAGTGAAAAATCTTCTATGATTTTAGATCTTATTACCCCTATTGGTAAAGGGCAAAGAGCTTTAATTGTTGCTCCTCCTAGAACTGGTAAAACTATGATGCTTCAAAATTTAGCTAATGGTATTAGTAAAAATCATCCTGAGTGTGTTCTTATGATACTTTTGATAGATGAAAGACCTGAGGAAGTTACAGATATGATGAGATCTGTTAAAGGTGAAGTTATTAGTTCTACTTTTGATGAAACACCTGCTAGGCATGTTCAGGTTGCTGAAATGGTAATTGAAAAAGCTAAAAGACTTGTTGAAAATAAAAAAGATGTTGTAATTTTACTTGATTCTATAACTAGACTTGCAAGGGCATACAATACTATTGTTCCTTCTTCTGGTAAAATATTGACAGGTGGTGTTGATGCTAATGCTTTGCAAAAACCTAAAAGATTCTTTGGTGCAGCAAGAAATATAGAAGAAGGTGGTTCTTTAACTATTATAGCAACCGCTCTTGTTGACACAGGTTCTAGAATGGATGAAGTTATATTTGAAGAATTTAAAGGAACTGGTAATTGTGAAATTATCTTAGATAGAAAAATTGCAGATAGAAGGGTTTTCCCTGCTATTGATATTACAAAATCTGGAACAAGAAAAGAAGAACTTTTAGTTGACAAAAATACTCTATCTAAAATGTGGATACTTAGAAAAATATTAACACAAATGGGAAGTGTTGAAGCAATGGAATTTTTATTGGATAAATTAAAATTATCTAAATCTAATGCCGATTTCTTTCAAAATATGAATTCTTAAAATTATAAAAAATGAATGATACAATTTTTGCTCTTTCAACTGGATTTGTAAAATCAGCAATTGCTATTGTTAGGGTTTCTGGTGAAAATTCTTTAAATAGTTTATATACTTTAACTAAAAGAAATAACTTTGTTAGTTCTAAAGCTAACCTATTAAAATTATATGATGAAAATGATTTAATTATAGATGAAGCTATTGTTTTAGTATTTTTAAATGGATCTAGTTATACTGGGGAAAATTTAGTTGAATATCATATACATGGTTCTATAGCAGTAATTAAAAAATTAATTGATTATTTAGCTAAACAACATAATCACAGATTAGCAGAAAAAGGTGAATTTACTAAAAGATCTCTTTTGAATAATAAAATAGATGTTATTAAAGCAGAAGGAATTTTAGATCTTATAGATTCAGAAACAGAAATACAAAGAAAACAAAGTATAAATCAATTAGATGGAAATGTTAAAAATATTTATCAAGAAATATATGAAAAACTTAAAAACCTTCTTGCTTTAAATGAAACTATGATTGATTTTTCTGACCAAGATATAGATGAAGACTTTGAAAAAAAAATATTTGAAGAAGTAAAAGAAATACATAATAAATTACAACAAGCTACTATAAATTATAAAAAAATTACAAAATTAAAAAAAGGTATTAATATAGCAATAATTGGTAATACAAATGTTGGTAAATCATCTTTAATTAATTATATAACAAATGAAGAAACTTCAATTGTATCTAAAATAGATGGAACAACTAGGGATGTTATAAATTCTTATATAGATTTTGAAGGATATCCTATTAATATTATGGATACAGCAGGAATAAGAAATACAAGGGATGAAATTGAAAAAATAGGAGTACATAAATCTAAAGAAAAAGCAGAACAGTCTGATATTAATATTCTTATAGTTGATAATAATAATTTTGAAAATAGTTTTAATACTATTAAAGAATTTATTAATGAAAAATCAATTATAATTGTAAATAAAATAGATTTAGAAAATAAAAAATATATAGATGAAAAAAATATTGATGAAAAAAATATTGTTTATTTATCTATATTAGCAAATAAAAATATGGATAATTTTCAACAAACTTTACTTAAAAAGATAAAAGAAATATTTGAAACTAAAGAAAATCCTATAATATTACATGAAAGAACTAATAATATATCTATTAATTGTTTGAAATATTTAGAAGACTTTTTAAATAATAAAAATGATGTAGTTATAAACTCTTATAATCTTAAATTAGCTATAAATGAATTGGGTAAAATATTAGGATATGTTGGAGTAGAAGATATATTAGATATTATATTTTCTAAATTTTGTATAGGTAAATAAAACACTAATTATATATTCAATTGTTTTTGATATGGATTACATGTTACACGTGTGACATTGTTTTTTAATGCTGAGGAGCATGTTACACGTGTGACATTGTTTTTTAATGTTGATAGCATGTTACACGTGTGACATTGTTTTTGAAAATAATATTGTAAAAATTATTTTAATAATATATAATAACTATTATTAATAATTTAATTAATAAAATTAATGGGAATAGATATTGAAAAAAAAATATGATGTAATAGTTATTGGAGCAGGACATGCAGGAATTGAGGCAGCAACAGCTAGTTATAGAGTTGGTGTTGAAATTGCATTAATAACTATTAATAAAAATAATATTGGAGAAATGTCTTGCAATCCTTCTATTGGTGGATTGGGTAAAGGACATATTGTTAAAGAAATAGATTCACTTGATGGATTAATGGCAAGGATAATTGATAAAGCAGGTATTCATTTTAAAATTTTAAATTCAAGTAAAGGTTCTGCAGTTCAAGGACCAAGAGCACAAGCAGATAGGGAATTATATTCTAAATATACAAAAGAAATTTTAAATAAAGAATATCCAAATTTAGATATTATAGAATCTGAAGTTGAAAATATTATTGTAAAAAACAATAATGTAATGGGAATTATTTGTAATAATACAGAAATATATTGTAAAGCGGTTGTTTTAACTACGGGAACTTTCTTAAATGGAATTATTCATATGGGTGAAAAAACAATTGAAGCAGGAAGATACAATGAAAAAGCTTCTAAAATATTAGGTAATAATTTAAGAAAATTAAATTTAGATATGGGAAGATTAAAAACAGGAACTCCAGCTAGATTAAAAAGAAATACTATAAATTATGATATTTTAGAAAAACAAAGCAGCGATGAAAAAATAATTCCATTTTCTTTTATTAATAAAAAAGTTAAAAATGAAAATAAATTAATAGATTGTTATATCACAGAAACAAATATAAAAACCCACGATATTATTAATAAAAATATTGAAAAATCTGCAATGTATAGTGGAAAAATTAGTGGAGTTGGTCCTAGATATTGCCCATCTATTGAGGATAAAGTAAAAAGGTTTTTTACTAAAGATAAACATCAAATTTTTTTAGAAATAGAAGGAATAAAAAGTGATTTAGTTTATCCTAATGGAATATCTACATCTTTACCAGAAAATATACAAAAACAATTTATTAAAACCATGAAAGGATTAGAAGAAGTTGAAATTGTAAGATATGGCTATGCTATTGAATATGATTATATTAATCCTTTGGAATTAAAAAATACACTTGAGTTAAAAAAAATAACAGGGTTGTTTCTTGCTGGGCAAATAAATGGAACAACTGGTTATGAAGAAGCTGCAGGACAGGGACTTGTTGCAGGTGCTAATGCTGCACTTAATATTTTAAATAAAGAAAAATTAATACTTTCTAGATATGAATCTTATATTGGGGTTATGATAGATGATTTAATTCATCAAGGTGTAAGTGAGCCTTATAGAATGTTTACTTCTAGATCTGAATATAGGATACTTTTAAGGGCTGATAATGCTGATTTAAGATTAACTGAAAAAGGTATTAATTTAGGATTAGTAGGTGAAAAAAGAAAAAAAATATTTTTAGAAAAAAAAGAACAATTAAATTTGTATTTAAATAAACTAAAAAGTAAATTTATTTCACCTAATGAATTGGAAAAATATGGAATTAATTTAAATAAAGATGGAATAAAAAAAACTGCTAAAGATTTGTTATCTTATTCTAATATTGAAATTGAAAACTTATATAAAGTGTTTCCATATATGAAAAAAATGAAAATTGATTTGCTAAATATTATTAAAAATGATGGTATTTATGAAAATTATATTACAAAATTAAATAAAGAAATTAGTATATTAAACAATGATGAAAAAATAAAATTAAGTGTTAATTTAGATTATAGTAAAATACCTTCTTTATCTAATGAATTGATAGAAAAATTTAATAAAATTAAACCAGATAATATTGCTGCTTTGTTAAGAATAAAAGGTGCTACTCCATCTTCTGCTATAGCTGTAATTCATTTTGTAAGGAAAAATACAAATGATAAAAAATAACCTTAATAATGATGAAACTGTTATTATTGAAAATAATAAACTAGAAAATACAATTGCTGATAAAAATAAATTTTTAAATGAAATAAAAAAATGGGATGAAATAACTGAAGAAAAAATTAAATTAATTGAAAAATATGTTGAATTTTTATTGGGAAAACAAAAAGAGATGAATCTTATCAGTAATTCATCTATTGAAGTTATTTGGACGAGGCATATTTTGGATTCTATACAATTGATAAAATATTTTAAAAAATATAATAATGATTTAACTAATCTTAAAATATTTGATTTTGGTAGTGGTGCTGGATTACCTGGAATAATTGCTGCTATAATGGATATGGATAATAAATATTATTTATTTGAATCAGTTCAAAAAAAAGCTCAATTTTTAACTGAGGTAATTCAACATTTAAGTTTAACAAATGTATTTGTTATTAATAAAAGAATAGAAGATACAAATAAAAATTTAAAAGCGGATATTATTTTATCTAGAGCAATGGCAAAATTAGATGAATTATTAAAGTTAACTGCTAAATATTTAAAAAAAGATGGATATTGCTTATTTTTTAAAGGTAAATCCTATTTAGAAGAATTAAAAACTTCTGAAAAATTTTTTAAATATCAGTTTTCGTATAAAAAATTTAAAAACTTATTTAATGATGAAGGTGTGATATTATTAATTAAAAGAAAACAATAATTAACTTAAAATAATAAAAAAAGAGAGAAAAAAATGGGTGTAATTGCAATTGTAAATCAAAAAGGTGGTGTTGGCAAAACAACAACAACTATGAACTTGGCAACGGCTCTTTGTGTAATGGAAAAAAAAGTTCTAATTATAGATTTAGATCCTCAAAGTAATGCTACAACTGGGCTTGGATATAAAATTAATGAAGTAAAACATTCATCCTATGATGTGTTAGTTGGAAATGTTGATATATCTAAAGCTATTATTAATACTAAAATCCCTAATTTAGATATTATTCCTACTTCTATGGATCTTTCTGGGGCAGAAATAGAACTTGCTAATGTTGAAAAAAGAGAAGAATTTTTAAAAATGGCTTTAGAAAATATTAAAGATAGTTATGAATATATTTTAATTGACTGCCCACCATCTCTTGGAATGTTGACAATTAATGCTCTTGTTGCTGCAAGTGAAGTATTGATTCCTTTGCAATGTGAATATTTTGCTTTGGAGGGGCTTTCTCATTTAATGAATACTATTAGTATTATTAAAAAATCTTTGAATAAAAATTTAGCTATTAGGGGAATTTTATTAACCATGTATGATAATAGAAATAACTTATCTAAACTTGTGGATTTAGATGTAAGAAAACACTATGGAAATTTGGTTTATAAAACAGTTATACCAAGAAATGTTAAAGTTTCTGAAGCTCCATCGCATGGTTATCCTGTGATTCTTTATGATTCACACTGTGTTGGTTCGCAGTCTTATATTTCTTTGGCAATTGAAGTTATATCACAAGAAAGGGTTAGTTAAAATTATGAAAGATACTATTAATATTAAAGATTTTTTAAATAAAGCTAAAAATATGAAAAATGGAATTTCTAATAATGTTGAAATGAATAAACTTGGAAGAGGGCTTTCTGCTCTTTTAAGTGATAATAATGATTTAATTAATAAAAATAATATAATAGAAGATAAATTGAAAATTTTAAAAATTAATATTTTAGAAATAGAGATAAATAAAAATCAACCTAGAAAATTTTTTGAAGATGATAGTTTAAAAGAATTATCTATATCTATAGCTCAAAAAGGAATATTGCAACCAATTTTGGTTAGAAAAAATAAAAATAATTTATTTGAAATTATAGCAGGGGAAAGAAGATTTAGAGCTGCAAAAATAGCAAACTTAAAAGAAGTTCCTTGTATAGTTTTAGATTACTCTGATTTGGAGGTTTTAGAAATTGCTTTAATTGAAAATCTACATAGAAAAGATTTGAATGCAATAGAAGAAGCAAATTCATTTAAAAAATTAATTGAAGAGTATAAACATACCCATGAAAGTTTAGCTAATATATTGGGTAAAAGTAGGAGTCATATTACTAACTATTTAAGGCTTTTAAATTTAAGTGAAAAGATTCAACAGTTGGTTATTAATGGTTCTATTAGTGCTGGGCATGCTAAAGTTGTTTCTTTGGATCCTGAAAATGCTGATAAAATGGTAGAAATAATTTTAAGGGATGGACTTAGTGTTCGTGATACTGAGGAATTATTAAAAAATATTAGAAATAAAATAGAAGATGTTGATGTTTCTTTTGATGATAAAATAGAAAATAACGAAGATTTAATAAAAGAGCTTAATTTATTAGAAGAAAAATTATCTGGTTTATTTGATAATTTGGGGGTTAAAATCATTCCAAATAAAAATGGAACAGGGGTTTTAAAATTAAAATATAAAAAATTAAGTGATATTCAACAAATATTAGAAAGTTATAAAAAATAAAAATGTATTATAAAAAAATAATTTTGGTGATTATTTGGTTGTTTTTTGGGATGGCAGGGATTCATAGGCTATTTTTTAAAGAATATAAAAAGTTTCTTTATTTGTTTGTTCCTTTTGTTTGTTTTTTGATTTCAAATTATTTTGAGTTAAATGGGTTAAAATATTTTTTTAGTGTAGTGATTTTTGTTCTATGGATAATTGATTTTTATTTAATTGCTAGGGGCTTTTTGAAGTTTAAATGATTAAATTTAAAAAAATTATAATATAGGATGTAAT
>JBIIMR010000030.1:0-9504 GCA_044337895.1 Alphaproteobacteria bacterium | reverse complement strand
AAGAAATGCATATAGCAAGATATTACATAACTCAGCAAAATTATGTTCCTGCAATTAAAAGGCTC
Source organism: Alphaproteobacteria bacterium (assembly GCA_044337895.1). Taxonomy (GTDB): domain Bacteria; phylum Pseudomonadota; class Alphaproteobacteria; order WRAU01; family JBIIMR01; genus JBIIMR01. Next base: position 9,439 of record JBIIMR010000030.1, on the reverse strand, counting down.
CAAAGCATTGTTCAATCATACCAAACAACCGTATATATTGCCGAGGCAATGTATAGACTTGTTTATGTATTTTTATTATTAGGATTAGACGAAGAAGCATATCAAGTAGCAGCAGTTTTAGGATACAACCACAGAGATACCATTTGGTATCAAAAATCTTATAATTTAATGAAAAAATATGCTAATATAAAAGAGATTGAGAAAAATTTGCAACAATCAAATAATAATTTGCAACCAAAAAATTAAGTTTTTATTTTCATTATGCTTAAAGAACTTTACATTAAAAATATTGCTACTCTAAAAAATATCATCGTTGAATTTCAAGAAAACCTAAATGTTATCACAGGTGAAACAGGAGCAGGAAAAACTCTTTTATTAAACAGTTTAAACATTTTATTTGGTGCAAAGTTTTCCCCTAAAATCATAAGAGAAGAAGCAGATTTCGCAGAAATAACAGCAATTTTTCACCCCAATCAAGTAACTCTCAATTTTTTATCCCTTAATGGTATTGATACAAAAGATATACAACAAGAAGGATTAATTTTAAAAAGAATCCTCTTAAAAGACTCTAAATCAAAAAACTATCTAAATGATTCCCCCATTAGTATTACTTTTTTAAAAAATTTAGCTAATTATTTAATAGACATTCACTCGCAATTTGATAACCACAAACTTTTTAATAATTCTTTTCACAGAGAATTAATAGATATGTTTGCAGATGATAATACTTTAAATGAAAGTGTAGCAAAAGAATACCAAATTTTAACAACTTTGCAGTCTAATTTACAAAATTTAGAAAACGAGGTCAAAAATTTAATTAAAGACAGGGATTACTTAGAGTATGTTTTAAGCGAACTCCAAAACTTAAATCCAAAAGAAAACGAAGAAGACGAATTAGTTGCAATTAAACATCAATTACTTAATCAAGAAAAAAATATTACAATTTTTAAAGAAATAGAAACCCTGTTAGAAAAAAGCGATTTAACAGATATCATCAATCAAATTTCTAAAAATCTTAGTAAATTAGCAAATAATTTTAGTCAAGACGAAACTTATAAAGCCCTTACAAATCACATAGAAACCTCCTATCAAAGCATAGATTCCGCCATTGATAGATTTAATCAACTCCTTAAAAATCAAGATTATTCCAACGAAGACCTTTCAACTATAGAAGAAAGATTATTAGACTTAAGATCACTTGCCAAAAAACACAAAGTTACAGTCAGCGAACTCCCATCTTTATTAAATAAATTTGAAACAGATATCAACAAAATAGATACTGCCAGTAAAAATTTTACAGAACTAGAACAACAAATCACAAAACAAAAAAACATCTATCTCACTCTAGCAAATCAATTAACAAATAAAAGAGTATCAACTGCCAAAATAGTAGATGATTTAATTAATCAAGAACTCAAATATTTAAAACTCAGTAATTTAACCTTTAAAACCTCAATTACAGAATCAGAACCTTCTAAATTTGGAGTAGATTCTGTAATTTTTAAAATTAATACATCTTTAAGTAAAGAATGCTACGATCTAAATAAAGTAGCATCAGGAGGAGAAATAGCAAGATTAATGTTAGCTTTAAAAGTTGTGCTAGCAGAAAAAGACACCACCAGCACAATTATTTTTGATGAAATAGATGTAGGAGTAGGCGGCGAAGTAGCAGATTTAATAGGAGATAGACTCCAAAAATTAAGCTTAAAAGTGCAAACAATTTGCATAACACATTCCCATCAAGTAGCATCAAAGGGCAAAAGCCACTATTTTATTCAAAAAGAAAAACAAGAAAAAACCCTAGTAAGTAGCATTAAATTCCTAGATATAAACCAAAGAATTTTAGAGATAGCCAGAATGATTTCAGGAAAAGAAATAACAAGCGAGGCAATAGCAACTGCTAAAAAGTTACTAAATGTATCAAATTAAGGATTTAAAAAATCATATGTCAGATTCAAATAATTTAAAAGAAAGATTAAAAGATTTATTTAATCAAATTAATGAAGCAAATCATGGTTATTTTAATCAAAATATTTCTAAAATCACCGATGCAAAATATGACGAACTAAACAAAGAATATCAACTTCTTTTAGACTCTTTAATTCAAAAAAAAGAACTAAGTGATCATGAAATCAATCAATATCAATCTCTTTTAAATCAAATAGGTGCAGATTTAACCCAACAAAAAGAACAAAAGGAACAAAACCAACATAAAGAAAAAATGTTATCACTAGATAATGCTTTTTCCATAGCAGATGTTGAGAGCTTTTTTAATAAAGCATGCAATTTTTTAAACTTCCCTCCATTAAGTTTTCAACAAGATTTTCCTTTTCAAATTTTTTGCAGTTATAAAGTAGACGGACTCTCCCTTTCCCTAACCTATAAAAATAAAAAACTTATCAAAGCACTCACAAGGGGAGACGGAACCTACGGAGAAAATGTTTTACATAATGTAAATTTTATTACAAGCATCCCAAAAGAAGTTACAATCTCAGATGAATTTGAAGTCAGAGGAGAAGTTTATATAGACAATGCAGATTTTTTAAATATTAACAATGAATTTGCCACTCAAAAAAAATTTAAAACCCCAAGAAACCTAGCATCAGGAACCCTAAGGGCATTAGATTCAAAACTTTTATTAAAAAGACCACTCAAATTTATACCATGGTATACAAATCTTACAACTAAAGAAAACACCCTTTCTTCTCGTTTACAATTTTTATCTACCTTAAATTTTCAAGAATTACCATTAGAGATTGTAAAGAATCTTAATGATATTCAAAATTATTATCACAAAATCAATCTTATAAGATCCAAAATCCAATTTGATATAGACGGACTTGTATATAAAATAGATGATATAAACATCCAAAATCGCCTAAGCAATACAATTAAAAGTCCAAGATGGGCGATAGCACATAAATTTGAAGCACAAACAGCAATTACAAAACTTAATAAAATTATCTTACAAGTCGGTAGAACAGGGGTTATAACCCCCGTTGCAGATTTAACCCCAATCAACATTGGGGGGGTGTTAATCACAAAAGCAACCCTCCATAACTTAGATGAAATTGAAAGGTTATCAATTGCAGAAGGTTGTTTGGTAGAATTAAAAAGAGCAGGTGATGTAATTCCTAAAATCATTCAAGTTATTAAAGATGAAAATTATCATACCCTAATCCCCTATCAACTCCCAAGTAATTGCCCATTTTGTAATAGTCCACTTCAAAAAATAAAAGAAGATGTAGCAATTATTTGCACAGGAGGTAAAACTTGTCCCCAAATTGAAATTAATATTCTTAAACATTTTGTTAGTAAAGATGCACTTAATATAGAGGGACTAGGCGAAAAAACCATTGAGCTTTTTTTCAATAAAAAATTTATCCAAAATAAAACAGATATTTTTGAACTTGCAAAATATAAAGAAGAAATTTTAAAAGAAGAAGGATTCAAATTAAAATCCTACACAAATATTATAACAAGCATAGAAAACAGTAAAAATACAAATCTCTCAACCCTAATTTATGCACTAGGAATAAAACACATAGGAGATCAAGCATCAAAATTATTAGCTAATTTTTTTGCCTCAATAGAAAATTTAATTAATTTTCTTACAGAACTAAATCAACAAAAAAACGATTTTTTAACTTCCAAAAATCATTTAGACTTATTTAACATCAACGGAATCGGAGAAACTACTTTAAATAGTTTTTATGAATATTTTAAAGACAACTCAAATTATGAAGAATTTAAAAATTTACTCAACCACCTTGTTATAAATCATAATAATCAAGCACAAAACATAGATAAAAATGCAAAACTATACGGCAAAACTTTTCTTTTTACAGGAACCCTAAGCATTAGCAGGCAAGAAGCAAAAACAAAAGTAGAAAAACAAGGTGGCAAAGTTCTATCAAGTATTTCACAGTCTTTAGATTATTTAGTAACAGGAGATGCAGCAGGCAGCAAACTAAAAAAAGCACAAGAATTAAACATTAAAATATTAACAGAAGAATCTTTTAATGCACTCTTAAACAATGAATCCATCAACAATGAAAGTCAATAAAGTATAAAAAATGCCCTATCCTTTAAAATTTTATCCATTATATCAAGAAAGAATCTGGGGCAGTAAAGATTTTGCCACAATCCTTAATCGTCAAGAACAAGCACAAACAAAATCTAAAATTGGCGAATCTTGGGAAATTTCAGATAGTAACAATCAAAACCAAAAACAACAAAGCATTATCTCAAATGGCTTTTTACAAGGCAAAACAATCAATCAACTCAGACAAAAATACCAGCATACTTTTACAGGTAAAAAAATCAATCCAAAAAATCCACTTAATCTATTAGTAAAAATTTTATATGCATTAGATGACCTCTCAATCCAAGTTCATCCAAATAAACAAGATTTAATCCACTTACCCAAAGATGCCAAATCAAAAAATGAAATGTGGTATGTTTTAGATAGTAAAAAAGATAGTAAAATTTTTGCAGGATTAAAATCCAATATAAACTTTAATCAATTTATTAATCAATTAAATGATGTTAATTTACCTACAGACTTTTTTTTGAATCATATTAATACATTTATTTCAAAAAAAGATTTTGCATATGATATTCAAGCAGGAACGATTCATTTTTTAGGTAAAAATAATTTAATTTTAGAAATACAAGAAAATAGCGACACAACTTACAGAATCCACGACTTCAACAGAGTAGATAAAACAACCAATCAAAAAAGAGACCTACATTTAAAAGAAAGCAAAATTTGTTTAAAAAATCACACTGTTCATCCAAAAGATTTATCACAACTACAGCAAAATAATTGTAAAAATTTCATCAATAACAATTATTTTTCATCTATTCTTTATAAAAGAAATCACAATTTTCATTTCAAAAAAAATTTTTATAAGTATCACATCTTATCAATCTTAGAGGGAACACCAACAATTAAAAGTCAATTTTTTCAAGAAAAAACCACCAACTATACAAATTACCTTATCCCAAGCAATGTAGAATATAGCTTAATATCAAACAAATCCTATAAGTTTTTAATCACCTATCCAAATTAATCAAGTAAAAAATTAATATTTCAAAACAGAAAAAATATTAAAATCTTTAACTTTATCTTCAATTTTTTTTCTACCACCAAGTTCAGCAAGCTCTATTAAAAAAGCTAAACAACAAACAGAAGCACCAGTTTTATGTATTAAATTAATCGCAGCTTGCACCGTTCCACCTGTTGCAAGTAAATCATCTACAATTACAATTTTTTTATCTTTAATATTAATATTTTCCCTAATTTCCAGTAAATCAGTTCCATATTCTAATTGATATTCATAAGAGATAGTTTTACCAGGTGTTTTACCTTTTTTTCTTACCATCAAAAACCCTTTATCCATAATAATAGATAAAGCAGATGCAACTAAAAACCCTCTTGATTCTATTGCAACAATCAAATCAGGTTTACAAGCTTCAATGTTTTTAGCAATTTCTTCAATAATACTTTTAAAAGCTAATTGGTTATAAAGCAAAGGAGCAATATCATAAAATAAAATACCTTCTTTAGGGAAATTAGGTATTTTGTCTATATAATCATCATAATTCATAATTTTTAATACTTCATTTTTTATTCATTTAAAATACTTATTTTACAAATTAAATTATAACTTATATATAAATATTATGCATTATAATTTTTTCATGAATAGTTTTTATTAATAATTAACATTAAATTAATTGAAATATTATTAGTATTAAAAATAAAATTACTATTTTTTTAATAACAAAATAAATAGATTTATAAGGCGAGTTATGACATACATTTATAAAATATTTTTTCAATTTACCCTATTTTTTATCATATTTGCATTGATTTCTAATTCATATGCAATAGACGGTAATCAAAATACACAAAATAATATTAAGAGCAATGAGCCCATACAGCCTAATACTGATTCTAAAACTGCTAAAACCCCCACACCAGAATCAGAATCACCAACACCAACACCAACTTCAACACCAACACCAACTTCAACACCAACACCAACTTCAACACCAACACCAACTTCAACACCAACACCAATTACAGAAAAACCAGACACAGTAATCAACTCAAACCAACAAGATAACCAAAAAAATGCAGATAAAGAATCAGGAGCAAGAAATAATGATTATATAAAAAAATCCAATAACTTATCTAATAAAGAAAAAAATAAAGAAGAAAAAGAGCAAGCTTTAAATGATGAAAAAGCAATAGATGCATTATTAGATACAAATAAAAACATCACTCCACAATCTAAAAAACTATCTAAACTAGTTCCCAATAAGATTCAATCAGTAGATTTAGATGAGTTAAATTTTAATAAAAATTTCAATTCTATTTTAGAGGTTCAATTAAAAGAAGGCTCAGATATTTTAATTGAAGGTATAAAGAATGAGTTAGAAGAAGAAAACCAATCTAAAGATAAAAAGCCAACATTAGATCCTGTTTTTATTGTTACAGGAATTACAGAAAGTATTTCATATTTTTATGGATTGGAAATTTGTAAATTATTAAATTCTAAAAAGCAATATTTATCATTAAATTGTATGGTATTACCAGTCAGTTCTACAAAAAATGCTGGAAACTATCTAAGAAGAGGAAAATACTCTAATTATTATAAAAAGTTAGGTGTTAGTGCAGATTTTATAATAACAAGATCAAACTATTTAGAATTGCATCAACTAAAAAAAGGTCCACTTAAAAATTATCCAGACCTAGATCTAGTAATGTTTTTAAATGGTGAGTATATATTTGCTTTAGCACCGTTAGAAAAGAATATGGATGTCAATTTATCTAGCATAGAATCAATTTTAACTACAAAGCAAAAAGTTAATATTTTATTTATGTCTACAGATTCCCAATCTTTTTTTGAAGAAGTGACCCAAAATATTTCTAAAAAGTCAATGAATTACACATTTTATGATTATAATTTTAAAGAAAAATATATAATGTCAAAGGATTCAGAAATAATATGTAATTTGAAAAATATAGATTTAATAGTTTATGTTGGCAGTGAGTTCAATGAAAATATGATAGAATTTACACAAACTTGCGGCAAAGTTTTATATCCAGTAACATTTAAAGATAGCACTATAAATTCATTACAAACAACTAGTAATGAGTATTCTACTGCAAATATATCAAAATACTATTCTTTACAAATTTTATTGAATTATAACAATGTTCTTAGTTACAAAAAATCATTATCTAAAGATTTTGGCAATCAAAAAGAAGCTAATTCTTTAAAGCAAAATTCTAAATTAGACGGAGATATGTTTAATGTTTTCTTATCCAATGTAAAAAAAGATCAAAAAAATAATATCACAAAAAAAGAAGCAAAAACAGTGCAGCAAGATTTTGTATTTGGAGAAGTTGCAATCAAAACAATAGGTGTAAGATATGTTATTGCAGCAACAAGATATACTAAAAATACTACAGTAATCAAACTTATGCAAGGCTTTTTAGATGATTTTTCAATCATAAAAGGAGGATTACCAACTTTAGACATGAGTAATTTCAATTTGGTAGATATTATTCAAGGAACTCAAATGAATAACAGCTTCATATACCATTATGCAGTTGGTAATTTTCCTAAATATATTAATGAAAGTAGGGTATCAACAGATATAGATAAAATTATTAGTAAAATAATTTATAACAACAAAATAGATTCAAAAATTCCAAAATTATTTGGTCCAGAAATGCCAAATCAAACTCAAATACAATTATTAAATAATATGCATTCATTACATACCAAAGAAAGAAATTTACAAAAACAAATCAATGGTGTTAAAAGAATAGTAAAAGATGCTTCTTATTATATGGATGAAAAAAATGCAATTCAAAATAGAGCAGAAATAGAAAAACAATTAAATAAAAGACAAGAACTTAAAGAGAAAAATAAAAAAATTAATGAAATTTCAAAAGAAAAAGGTATTGATACAATGGATAAAAAGTAATAATATAAATTTACTTTATTCTATAAATAGATTTTTCTAAAATAGCAATAAGATATTGCTTGTATTTATTATGTTCAAAATTTGCTAAATTTTCCATTGCATTGTTTGTATATATACTAATAAAATCCATTAATTTTTTTAAAATATTATATTTTTCCATAAGATCTTTTATATACAAAAAACCTTGCAAATCCCTATCATTTTCTGTTATGTGATATATTTTTTGTTTTTCACCATCATTAGATTCTTTAAGCAATAATATTAAAGGAAGTGTAATTTTTTTTTCATAAAAATCTTTACCTATTTTTTTACCAGTATCATCACTTTTTCCAAAATAATCCAATAAATCATCAATAATTTGAAAAATAAAACCTAAATTCATTCCATAGTTAAAACAAGACTCTACTTGTGTTATATCATCTGTTGTAAGCATACAAGCAGATTTAGTTGCCGCAGCAAATAAATAAGCAGTTTTATGCTTAATTACACTTAAATATTCATCCACAGTAATATCAAAATTACCATAAAAAATCATTTGCATAATTTCACCTTTAGCAATTAAAGAAGATGAACTAGATAAAGTCGCTAAAACATTGATGTTATTACATTTAACCATTAATTCAAAAGATTTGGCAAATAAAAAATCCCCAATCAGAACACTATTTTTATTTCCCCAAATTTTATTAGATGTATCAACCCCATGCCTTAAAATTCCTTCATCAATAACATCATCATGCATAAGAGTTGCCATATGTATAAATTCCACTGCACTAGATAAAAACACAGCTTTATCTATATTTTTATTGTCAAGCATTTTAACAATTAAAATAATTAAAACAGATCTCAATCTTTTACCCGAATACATTAATATATATTCAGTTATATTATTAATTAAATCAATATCATTTTTTAATTCTAAAGACATTGTAGAGTTAATTAAATTAAATTCTTTTTCAATATCAATTTTTACTTCTTGAAGTAATTTTTCAAAATCATTTTGCATAATAAAAATATTATCTACCAATTTAAAGCATAAAACAAAAAAAATTTAGCAGATTATTTTAAATCAACTAAATTAAAAAGATTGTAGTATTATAATTAAATACACTACACATAATTATTAACTATAATACATTAATATACCAAATTGTCAATTACAGATAATTTTACAATAATATTTAATAATCCTATAATATATAAATAATATAAATGTTATTTTGGAAAATATAAAATGAATTTAGATTACTCATTAGATAGTTTTTTAGGTGGTAAATTGATAATAAAACAACCTCTAAAAGGGTTTAGAGCAGGTCTTGACTCAGTATTAATTGCATCAATAATCAACTTACAAAGCAAAAATACCTCTAACATATTAGAATTAGGATGTGGGGTAGGTGTTGCATTTTTATCCCTTGCAACTCGTTTTAAAAAT
>JBIIMR010000130.1:0-2776 GCA_044337895.1 Alphaproteobacteria bacterium | reverse complement strand
GCAACCTACAAATATACCAAATTTAGAGTTTTTAATTTTTAAATTACCCTTCAAACATTTAGGGCATGTTAAATTTTCACCAATAAATCTTTTAGCAAGTTTTTCAGTGATTGTATCCACAACTACACTAATTTCAAGATTTTTAATTTCATTAACATTTTTTTCAAAACTATCCCAAAATTCATTTAAAACTTTCACCCATTGAATCTCACCATTAGAAACAGCATCTAAATCGCTTTCCATTTTTGCAGTAAAAGAATACTCAACATATTTGCCAAAAAAGTTTATCAAAAATTGATTAAGAACAAGCCCCCTATCTTCGGCAACAAATCTTTTTTTTACAATTTTACAATAATTTCTTTCTTGTAAAACAGATATAATGCTAGCATAAGTAGAAGGTCTTCCTATTCCTAATTCTTCTAACTTTTTTACAAGTGTTGCCTCAGTAAAAAGCGGAGGAGGTTCAGTAAAATGTTGCTTACTAATAACTTTTTCACAATTTACATTATCCATCTCTTTAATATTTTTTGGTAAATTTTGCTCTTCAGAATCTTCCCCACTAGAGTCCTCCCCATTATTCGGCTCAATTCCATAAACTTTTAAAAATCCATCAAAAATTAAGGTAGAACCATTTGCTCTTAACAAATAATTTTCATCAACTGTTTGAATATCAACCGTTTTAGCAGCAAATATAGCAGACTTCATTTGGCTAGCAACAGTTTTATTAAATATCAAAGTATAAAGCTTTAATTGATCATCATCCAACCTATTAGATAAAGCAGCAGGGGATATTTCAAAATTAGTGGGTCTTATCGCCTCATGTGCTTCTTGAGCATTTCTTGCTTTTGTTTTATATTCCCTTACACTTTCATTTAAATATGCATTTGTATATTTTTTTTGAATAAAAGATCTCAAAGCTAAAATTCCCTCAGGAGATATTTGGGTAGCATCTGTTCTCATGTATGTAATAAGCCCTGTGGTTTCATTCCCTATATTAATACCTTCATATAGTTTTTGAGCTATTTGCATAGTTTTTTTAGATGAAAAACCAAGCTTATTAAAAGCTTCTTGTTGTAGGGATGAAGTTGTAAAAGGAGGGGTAGGGTTCCTATTGACTTTTTTTTCTTCAATTTTTTTTACATAAAATTTATTAATTTCTAAATCTTTTTGTATTTTAGTAGCTTCTTCTTGATTTTTGATATCAAATTTATCTAATTTTTTATTTTTAATACTATATAACTTAGCTTTAAATTTGTTTTTTTCAAATTCCATATCTCCATTTAAAGACCAATACTCACTAGAATTAAAGATACTTCTTTCTTCATCCCTATCACATATCAATCTTAAAGCAACCGATTGAACCCTCCCAGCAGACATACTTCCAGGTAGTTTTCTCCACAAAACAGGAGATATATTAAACCCAACTAAATAATCAAGAGATGTTCTAGCAAGATATGCAGAAACAAGATCTTCATCTATAAACCTAGTATTTTCAAAAGCTTTTAAGATACTTTCTTTTGTAATAGAATTAAAAACAACTCTCTTAATTTTTTTAATATCTTTAACAATTTTCTTTTCCTTTAAAAAAGAAGCAATGTGCCACGAGATAGCTTCTCCCTCCCTATCAGGATCGGTTGCAAGATATATTTCACTTGCAATTTTAGATTTTTCAGCAATTATTTTTAAATTTTTTTTACCTTGTAAAGTATCTTGCCAAGTGGGAGCAAAATCATTTTTAGTATCAATAGCATTATTCTTAGGTAAAAGTTGCCTAACATGCCCATAACTTGCGATTACCACAAAATCTTTTCCCAAATATTTATTTATAGTTTTTGCTTTACTTGGAGACTCAACAATTACAAGCTTCATTCTTTTTTACCTTTTCTTTTCATTAATTTATCAATAAAATCCACCACCAAAATATAAGTTTTAAATACATTTAGCAATTTTATTATTAGGAAATCTTTCTATTTTACCACATAACTCTAACTCTAATAAAATTTGATTAATAATTTCATAACCAAAACCACTAACAGCAACTAGATTCTCTATTTCAATAGGAGAAGACCCAATTAATTCATCAATTTTTTGCCTAGCTTTTTTTAATATTTCATCATCAATAATTTTTGTATTTTTTACCTTCAACATATTATCACTTAAATCTTCCATTATGCAATTATTATTTTTTAAAACCTCTACAATATCACTTACTTGTTCAACCAATATCGCACCATTTTTAATCAAATAATTACAGCCCAAGTTTCTAGAATCATTAGGATGGGATGGAATAGCAAATACTTCTCTGCCTTGTTCTATCGCATACTTAGCAGTAATAATACTTCCAGATGTTAAATTAGCTTCAACCACAAGAACCCCCCTAGACATTCCAGATATTAACCTATTTCTCCTAGGAAAATTATTCACAAGCACTTTACTACCGATAGGGTACTCAGAAATTAAAGCACCTTTTTCTTCTATTTCTGCAAATAACTCTTTATTTTCTAATGGATAAATAGAATCAATTCCTCCACCCAAAAAAGCAACAGTTCCCTTATTAATAGCACCCAAATGTGCTTCCCTATCAATTCCTTTAGCAAGCCCAGATACAACCAAAAAACCATTTTCACTTAATTCTTTTGCAATTTTAAAAGATGTATTCCTGCCAAGCAAAGATGCATTTCTTGACCCAACAATTGCAACCGATATTTTTTTTAAAAATTGTAAATTACCCTTGCAAAATATTAAAGGAGGGCGATCTTCAATTTTTTTTAATAAA
>JBIIMR010000129.1:0-2798 GCA_044337895.1 Alphaproteobacteria bacterium | reverse complement strand
AATCCAATAAGATACATTGGAGATATAGAGGAGAGATTATTCAATAATGCATAATTTGTTTGGAGATAAAGATGATCAAATAGTAATACTGGATACTTGTGTTTTAATTGATATTTTCGCTGATTCTGAGGGTATATCCCATTATCAAAGATATATTTATCAAAGTTTGTTACCTTTAGTCTCTAACAAAAAAATCTTTATTTCTGCTACAACAAAACAAGAATTAATAAACACAATGGATAAAAATGATAGCATAACAAATCTTCTAAAAAATAAAGACTTTATCAAATCAGATGACGAATTAATACAATTAGCAACCATCAAATTTTGGAATAATATACAACAAGACAATAAACCTCAAGGAAAGACTAAAGAAGAAAATATAAAAAATGATATTACAAATTGTTTTACTGCTAAACACTATAATGCGGTTCTAGTTTCTTCTGAAAAAATGCAAAAAGGTAGAATTGGAAATCAAACACTTAAAATACCTAGTATATGTAAAAAAGAAAATATAAAATTTATGAAAACAATTGAATTTCTTTATATATTAGGAGTAAACACCCAGCACATCACAACAAACCAAAATAGCTTGAATCCTTAAACTAACCCCTTAAACCCCTTAGCAACTACATAAATCTCTTTAGACTCTTTTCTACTAGCAGGAGGCTTAATATGCTTTACTTCTTTAAAATGTAATTTTAAATCTTTTAACAAATTAGAATCAAGCCCACCCTGAAAAACTTTAGCAACAAAAACCCCACCTTTTTTTAAAGTTTTTTTAGCAAATAAAATTGCCATTTCCACCAAATAAACAATTCTAATATGGTCAACATCGCTGTGCCCTGTGGTATTACTTGCCATATCACTTACAACAACATCTACTTTTTTTTCTTCACCATATTTTTCTTGTAAGATATTAAAAATTTTCTTTATATTTTCTTCATCTAAAAAATCCCCTAAGATGCTTACAACACCTTTAATTTCTTTAATTTCAAGTAAATCAATAGCAATTACAAACCCATCAATTAACTCCCCACTTTTAGCAAACTTTAAACATCTCTTAGCAAGTACCTGAGAGAACCCCCCAGGGGCAGCACCCAAATCAACCGCAACCATACCTTTTTTTAAAAATTTTTCTTTATCATCAATTTCAATTAACTTATAAGCAGCACGAGAGAAATACCCATCACGATTAGCAGCAATAACATATTCATCATTTAATTGCCTTTTAAGCCAAGCATTAGAAATCACCGATCTTTTTTTTGCAGTTTTTACATGTATGGTAGATTTTTTGCTTACAGAAACAGCTTTTTTTATCATTTTTCCCAAACCTTTATATATTATTGATTAAAAAAATCTTTTACAATTTTGATAGCATCATTTTCATTTACATTTTTTATTACTTCAGAGTTTAAAGGAAAAGCATTTAAAAATTTAGAAGGAACAGCAGAATCAAGCAAAATAAAAATTCCCTTATCATCAAATTTACGAATAAGCCTGCCAAAAGCTTGCTTCATTTTTAATTCAATTTCTTTTTCTTCAAATTCTTTACCAAATTTTTTAATTCTATAAGAATTTAAAATATCCCTTTTAAGCCAAGGAGTTTTTTCCAAAATCACAAGCTTTAAAGATTCCCCAGGAACATCAATCCCATCCCGAATACTATCACTCCCAACCAAACAACTTTTAACATCTTCCCTAAACATTTCCATTAAATTAGCAACATTTACTTTATTAATATAAGGACTCATCAAATTAATATCCCTATCTTTTAAAGGCTTAATAATTGTTTTAAAACTTTCTTTTAACCTTGAGATAGCAGTAAAAATAGCAATAGCAGAACCATTACTTGCCAAAAAAAATTGCAAAATAGAATTAGCTTTTAAGGAAGTATTTTTAAAATCTTTATTTAAAATAATCACCTTGCTATTATTTTTGTAATCAAAAGGAGAAATAAAATTCGCATTACTAACCAAGTTTACCCCTTCTAGGTATTTAATTCCATACTTAAAAAGATGCTTAAGCGATTCTTGATTTTTATCCCCCATAAATAAAGTTGCAGAGGTTAAAAAAATCCCCTTAGCACTTTGTAAACAAGATGTTGCCAACGGTAAACTAGGGTCCAAAAAATTCCTAAAAAAACCGATATTAACAATTCTACCATCTTCTTTTTCTATTACAAACCTAAAAATAAAATCATCAATTTCTTCCATTTCATCAAAAATATTTTTCAACATATCCATATATGTTTTAACAGGATTTAACAAAGAATTTTCAATATTTTTTGCTAAATCTAAAATAGCTCGTGAGTTATCACCATCAAAAAAAGCAGATAAATCATTTAGCAAACCAAAAATTTTATTACTTATTTTTAAAATTTTATCTAAAAAATTAAATAACTCTAAGAACTCATTAACTAAATCATCATTTTTAATTAACAAAGGATTCACTTCTAAATTGTAAATCTGATTCTCATCACCATTATTTTTTATAGTTTCACAATAAACACTAGATAAAAACTTTTCAAACACACTATTTTTTGAATGATTAACAACATTTTCAATCAAGCTGTAAGAAGAAGAGGGCAAAACTTTAAATAAATCATATAAAGTATCAACTAAACTATTTACAGCTAAATTTATATTTTCAATACTATTTTTAACTTCAATTTCAATATCCTCCATTGTTAAAGAATCAAGAACCAAATTAATTCGCTGTTTTAACCCATTAATTTTATTATTTTTCAATAAACTTTTTTTACCCAATACAAACCCACGAAGGCGAATAAGCGATGC
>JBIIMR010000029.1:0-9683 GCA_044337895.1 Alphaproteobacteria bacterium | reverse complement strand
TTTGGTTATTGGTATCAAAATTAGCTATTTGATTTGCTAAATCTTTAAGTGGAATGTTTATTGCCCCTGTTATGTGGGATTGGCTGTAAGCTTCTTTTGATCTTACATCTATGATAACATCGTTTTTTGAGAGGGTTGTTAAGTTCTCTATGTAAAAGGGATTTACTAATTTGTGTAGAATATTTTCTGCTGTCATTGCTGCTACATTTACTATATCTTTTGCAGAACTATATGGTGGTGCATAGGAAAATTCAGTAGTGGTTAAATCTGTAATTTTGGTATTTGTGCTAATTGCTGTGGCAAAAATATCAATTCTTTTGTCTACCCCTAATTCTCCGAATCCTTGCACTCCTAAAATATCTTGATTTTCATTAAATAAAACTTTTAGGTATATTTGTTTTGCTCCGCCGTAGTAAGATGCATGTGAGTTACTTGCTACATATGTTTTTAAATATGGGATGTTTAATCTTTTTAATGTTTTTTCGGATGCTCCTGTTTTAGCAAAGGTTTGATTGAAGACTTTTAAAATAGATGTTCCTAGGGTTCCTTGGTATGATTTTGGATTTTTAGAAACAAAATTAGTTGCAAGGAGTCTTGCTTGTTTATTTGCTGGGGAGGCAAGTGGTATCAATGTTTTTTCTTTGGTTATTTTATCTGTTACTTCAATTGCATCTCCTATTGCATAAATATCTTTTTGGGATGTTTCTAGGTAATCGTTGACTAAAATCCCTTTTGTGATACCTAATTTAATTCCTGCTGTTTCTGCTAATTCTGTATTTGGTTTTACTCCAATTGCTGCAATAATGAAATCTACATCAAGTGTGTTTTCTTGATTGTTTAAATTTTTAAGTGTTAGTGTTAAATTGTTTTGATTGTTTGTAATTGAGGTGAGGGTAGAATTTAGGTGAAGTTTAACTCCGTTTGAAAGAAGTTCTTGTTTTGCTGCATTGGAAAACTCTTTATCTAACATTGCTAAAACTTGATCGCTTGATTCAATTAAATGGGTATTTATTTTTTGGTGGACTGTATTTTCTGCCATTTCTATACCAATAAAGCCGCCGCCGATTACTGCTACTGATTTTGGTTTTTCATTGATGATATATGTTTTTATTGCCTCTGCATCTTCTAAGCTTTTAACTACAAAAACTTTTTTATTGTTTTTTAGCCCTTCTATGTTTGGTAAAAAAGGGGTTGCCCCTGTTGATAAAACGAGTTTATCATAACTTTCTTGATATTCTTGATTTTTGATTAAATCTTTAATTGTGATTATTTTATTAATGCTATCTATTTTTAGAGCTTTGGTGTTAACTCTTGCATCGATGTTAAAATCTTTTTTAAATTTTTCGGGTGTCATTAAGGTTAAAAGATTTTTATCTTTGATGTAATCGCCGCAATAGTATGGTAGCCCGCAATTGGCAAAAGAAACATATCCTGTTGCCTCTAGCATAATAATTTGTGCAGTTGAGTTTAACCTTCTTAATCTTGTGGCAAAAGTTGCTCCGCCTGCTACTCCGCCTACTATAACTACTTTCATATTTTATCCTATTTTTATTTTTCTGTTTGAATTGTGATTGTGTCTAAATTTTCATTTTCTTGTAAAGTTAAATTATAATTTTTTGAGAGATTGCTGAGTTGATCTTGAAAATAGTTTTTAAAAGAATCTAATAAATTTTTGTTACTACTTAAAGTATATTTATTGGATGGATCTCTTAAAATTGTATTTTGCAATGTGTTAAATTTTAAAATAAAATCATATATTTTAGAATATTGCAATCCGCTACCTTTACAACTATAACATGGTTTTTGTAATTTAAAAGTTAAATTATTTTGGGTTTTACGGCGAGTAATTTCAAAAATTCCTAGCCTTGAAAAGCCGAAAATGTTGATGTTTTTATCTTTTTGAAAAACATCTTTGATATGAAAATATAATTTTTCCCTTTTTGATTTATCTTTAATTTTTAAAAAGTCTATAAGAATCTGTCCGCTTAGGTTTCTTAATTGGATTTCTTGGAAAATTTCATCTACAATTGCGAGGTTGGTATTATAAAAATCTTCTTCTTTATTTGTATTTTTATGGTTTTGGGGTTTAAAGTTAATATCTATGTAGTTTACAATTTCATTTTCTAAAAAAATTAATTCTACATTTTTATCTTGTAAAATTACTTTATTGCTTAAAAGTGATTCTATGCTTTTTTCTAAATTGTAAGCGGAAAAAAGCGAATCTTTATTGCTGTATAGTTTAACTTCTATGTCTAAAAAATTATATAAATTTTCAATAGAATCTTCTAAAAAAGTGAAATCTTGTTCGGAGTTAACAATAATTTCTTTTGGAATTTGATTGCTATCTTCTAGTAAAATTTTATCTGCTAAATTTGGGGAATGAACTAGCCCTGTTTTTTTATTTAATATGATTTCATTTTGAAGAATGGTGTCCCACTTTTTTTTAAGTCTGAAAAGTTCTTGGTTGAAAAAATTAAAAAATCTGCTGTGGAAAGTGCTACGAATTATTAAGCCGTATGTTTCTTCTTTTTCAAATTCTCTTTTTATGAAATCCATTTCTGTTTGATCAATATTTTTGGAAAATTTAATATCATTACTATAGGGTAATAAAATACTAAAAATACCTTGTAAAGTGATGTTGGTGGATACCTCTATTTTTTTACCATTTGAATCTATATCTTTTACAACTTGAACTAATAAAGTTTGCCCGAGTGTTAAATGGGTTGTGTCTTTATTTATTGGTAAAATTGCAGTTAAATCACTTGTTAATTCAACAAAAAATAAGTTAAGTGAAGTGTTTTTTTCTGTAATTTTTGCATTATAAATATTATTGATTTTGGTGGTTTTTTCTACTACTTTGATGGAATTTAATGTATCTATACCTTTAATATTTGCTATTAAATAAAAATCTTTGTTGTAACTTATGCAAATTGTTTTAATGCTTTCATTGATAATCATAATGTAAATACCTGCCTTTATTATTTTATTATTAGTTGATTTTAATTATTACGAATTTTTATAGCCTAATCCTGTTAAAACTTGATAAACTGTATTGGTTGGTAACCCTATAACCGATGAGTATGAGCCTTGGAATTCTAAAACAAATTTTTCAAATTCGCCTTCTATGGAATAGCTACCACATCTGCCTTGCCAATCGTTTAACTCTATGTAATTTGTTATTTCTTCTTGTGAGAGTTTTTTTAATTTAATTTTTGTTTTAACTAATTTAACTACGGTTTTACCTAGGGGGCTAATTACTGCTACCGCTGTAAAAACTTGGTGATTCTTTCCTGAAAGTGATTCTATTTGTTTTGTTGCTTCTTGTTTGTTTTGTGGCTTTTGTAAAATTTTATGGGAACATACTACAATTGTATCTGCTGCTACAATAAAATTACCTGCATGGGTTGAATAAATTGCCTTTGCTTTTTCTTGTGCTAATCTTTTTACTAAATTTGATGGTTTTTCATTTTTAAATGGAGTTTCATCTATTTCTGGTGGTTCTACTGCAAATCTAGTAATACCTATTTTTTTTAATAAATCCTGCCTTCTGGGGGATGAAGATGCTAAAATAAGATTATGCAAAATAATTGTTCCTTTTTAATAACAATAATTTATTTATCACTGTTATTTTTATCCTTATCTATTTTTTGTTTTTCTGAGATGTTATCTTGGGATTGATTCTCTTGGGTTGATTTGGTATTAATATTTTTGTGGCGGAATCTGATTCTACCTAATATTTTTTTACTGGCATCTGTGATATATTCAAATTCTTCTTTACGGATTTCAACATCTACTAAATCGCCTAATAAAACTTTAATCCTGTGTTTTCTCATTACTCCTGCGGTGTAAGCATTGATAATTTTACCTCTAAAATTTACTAGAAAATTTGTGCTTGAAACATCTTGGACTTTACCTGTTAACAAATAGAATCCCTTTGTTTCTTTAATATCTGGAGCTATTTGCTTTGAATCTTCTTCGGCTTCTTTGTTAGTATCTTGATCTTGCAATCCTTTTAAAGCATTGGTAAGTTCTTTTTGCTCTTTTCTTTTTTCATTTTCCTTGAATTTTTTAGTAGATATTGCCATTTAGTAATCTTTAGTCCTTTCTATAAGAATATTGCAAGATTGAAATTTTTGAATAGGATTTTCATAACCTCTATCTAAATGTGTTAAATTAGATATTGTTGTAACTCCATTTGCAACAATTGCTGCCATAATAAGTGCAAATGAAGCTCTTAAGTCTGTTGCAATTACATTTGCTCCTGTAAAATTGCTAACTCCTTCTATTATACAATGTTGTTTAGATTTAATAGTGATATTTGCACCCATATTATTTAAGTGATCTACATGTAAAAATCTATTTTCAAAAATAGTTTCTTCTAATTCTGATTTGCCATTTGCTAAGCAAATATAAGTAATCCATTGTGCTTGTAAATCCGTTGGGAATCCTGGATATTCTTTTGTTTGAATATCTACTGGGTGGATTATTTTGCTACCTTGAATAAAAACATCTTTTCCTTTTTTTTCTACAATAGCACCTGATTTAATTAAGGAATCAAAAAATGAATCTAAAAGTTCATATGGAAAATCTACAAGAGTGATACTTCCTTTTGTGATTGCCGCCGCTAAAGCATAGCTTCCTGCCTCTATCCTATCTAGAATAACTGTATGGGTTGCTTTTTGTAATTCTTTAACACCTTGTATTGAGATTTTGTTGGTTCCTTGCCCTGTGATTTTTGCTCCCATTTTATTTAAGCAAGTTATTAAATCTGTAATTTCTGGTTCTATCGCACAATTTCTTAAGACTGTTTTGCCTGTTGCTAAAACTGCTGCCATTATTAAATGTTCTGTTGCTCCTACTGAAACTTTGGAAAAAGTAAAGTCACATCCTTTAAGTCCATCTTTGGCAGTAGCTTTTATTGAATCGGGTAAAACTTCAATTGTTGCTCCCATTGCTTTTAAACCTTCTAAATGTAAATCTATTGGTCTGCTACCTATGGAACAACCTCCAGGCATATGAATTTGTGCTTCTTTATACTTGGTTAAAAGAGCCCCTACTACTAAGAAAGATGCTCGCATTTTAGAGACTAATTCTTCGTTGCAAATTAATTTATTGATTTTACTAGCATTTAATATGTAAGAATTATTTGATGTTTTTACAACAGAAACATTGAGATCTTTTAAAATAGCAAGAATTGTTTCTATATCTGCTAAATTTGGGACATTGTTTAATGTAAGATCTTGATTGGAAAGAATACTAGCAATAATAATTGGTAATGCTGCATTTTTTGCTCCACTTAAGGTTATTGTTCCATTAAATTTTTGATTACCTGTTATTTTTAAGATTTCTTGTTTGTTATGTTCTTGTTTGTTTGGTGTTATTTCGGTATCTGACATCATATTGCTTCTTAGATTCTTTTGTTGCTTTCTTTTTTTTAGGTTATTTTTTAATTGAGAAGATAATCTATCTTCCTTTTTATTATCTTTAAAATACATAATACTTGAGGTAAATCCTTTTACTTTTTTTAAATAAATTTATATGGTTGGCTATAAAAAATTATAACTTTAGTAATTATTTAAGTTTGTATTTTTATAAGTTTGTATTTTTATAACTACATTAAAAAATTATAAGATCAAATATTTTTTTAAAGAGTTTTTTAAAAACAAAAATTACAAGAATGAAAATATTAATATATTTATTTTCTTATTATAAATAATTTTTGTTTAAATATCAAATAATTCTAATTAAAATGATTATTAAAAAATAGTGATAGACAAAAATAAATTTTTATGTAATAATTCTTTTGTTTTGATGATTGGATTTGCCCAGATAGCTCAGTCGGTAGAGCAGAAGACTGAAAATCTTTGTGTCGGTGGTTCGATTCCACCTTTGGGCACCATTTATTTAAACATTCTTTTGATATGGAAGGTTATTTTGCTTTTAGCTTTTGACCTTTTTATATTTTTCTTTTTTCTTATATTTGTTTAAACTTTTGTGTTGTGTTTGTTGTGTATTTTTTTGAGTTCTTATTTTTTTGTTTTTTATAAGTGTATGCAAAAATAGTGTATGCAAAAATAGCAAGCAATTTATAAGATAAAAAGCTTGCTTTATTTTTTTACATTATTAGTAGATGAAACTTAAACTGAAGCTTTTTGTGATTCTACTGGTGATTTGCTAATTATTATTTTTTTATACTTTAACATTAAATCTGTAAGTTTGCTGTTTTTTGAATTAAGTAAAAAAGCATCAAAACCACCTTTAAAGTCTATTGTTCTAATTCCTGTAGTGGAAACTTTAAGTCTAATGTTTCTTTGGAGAACATCACTCCAAAAAGAAGCTTCTTGCATATTTGGAAGGAATTTTCTACGAGTTTTATTATTAGCATGGCTAACTTTATTACCACTCATTGGTAACTTTTTACTAATTGGACAAAATCTGGACATGTTTTTTTAACCTATTTTATTTTAAATTTTTAGATATTATGTTATAATTATTTAATAAAAAATTAAGAATGTCAAGGTAAAAATTGTTTTGGGCGGGGGTTAATGGAATATTTATTGGTTGCTTTGGGCAGTGCGGTTGGTGGGTTCTTAAGATTTTTAATTTATAAATCTTTGCATATCCCTAATTATTATATAACTTTATTGATTAATTTTATTGGTTCTTTTTTCATAGCCTCTGTTTTAGTAATAAAATCTGAGTTAATAAAATTATTTTTTATAACTGGTATATTAGCTGGGTTTACCACATTTTCTGGATTTACTATTGATAGTGTAAGGTTGTTTCAAAATGGAGAATATATTAAATGTTTGATGTATGTTATGCTATCTTATTTGTTATCTTTAGCTGGATTTTTATTATGTAAATATTTAATTGAAAAATATATCATATAATAAATATAAATTTAATATGGATACTATTAAACCACAACAAACAAGTGCTATATTGTTCCAAATTGTGTTTTTATATTTTCCCATAACTTTTTTACTAGAGGTAAGGTAAATTTGTAAAAATATGGTAATTGGTAATTGCATGCTTAGTATTATTTGGGAAAGAATCAATCCTTGAAAAGGATCGGATATGAATAAAATAATAATTGATGAAACTATTAAAGTTATTATTATTCCTAATTTTGTTGTGATGTTTTTAATGTTATAATGTTGTTTAAAAATTCCTGAAAAGATACTGCCCCCTGACATACCTGCTGTAATGCTGGATGATAATCCTGCAAATAATAAAGCTATTCCAAAGGCAATTTTAGAGTAACTCCCTAATGCTGGTTCTAATAATTCTCCTGCTTGTGAGATATCTGTAATTTTAATATTATTTTTGTAAAAAACTTCTGCTGCTAAAACTATTATTGTAACATTAATAGCCCATCCTATTAACATTGAAAAAATAGTATCTAAAAATTCGTATTTAAGTAATTTTTCTTTTTCTTTTGCGGTTAATGTGTTTAGGTTTCTGCTTTGGATAATTTCTGAATGTAAAAATAAATTGTGGGGCATTACAACTGCTCCTAAAATTGCAACTATAATTGGTAAATTTTCTGTTTTAATTTCTGGAATAATTGCATGTTTTAGAATAGAAGAAAAATCTAAAGAAAAATGTGATAATTGGTATATAAAACATAATGAAATACATACTACGAATCCTATAATTATTTTTTCTATTTTTTTATATGAATTAAAAAAAATTAAAATACTAGAAGTTATTAATATAATAAATGTTGCAAATTTTAAGGGAATTTTAAACAATAAATTTAAAGCAATGGATGCTCCTAAAATTTCTGCTAATGCGGTTGAAATGCTAGCAAAAAAAGCACTCGTTAGAATAATTCTATTGAGATTTTTACTAAGGTAAATAGATGAATTCTCTGACAAGCAGTAGCCTGTTATAATGCCTAAATGTGCTACATTGTGTTGAAGCAATATTAACATAATGGTTGATAGGCTTACAACCCATATTAAGCTATGGTAAAAACTAGCTCCTGCTGTTAAATTGGTTGCCCAATTTCCTGGGTCTATAAATCCAACGGTGACTAAAAGCCCTGGTCCTAGGACTTTAAAAATATTGAATTTATTTGCCATTAAATTTTATTTATCCTTGATACTTTAATTAATTATAAAAAATTTGGTTTTTGACTAAAAGATTTGAGTAGTAAACTCTCTATATTATTTAATTTAAAATTTATATTAAGATTGCTTAATAAATTTTTTAATGAGGATGATTTTTCTTCTATGTAATTGAAATTAGTGTTTTCTCCATATCTTTCTTTTAAAAAAGAAAAATAATCGGCAATACCATCTATTAGCCCCAATGTAAGTGCCTCTTGTGCTACCCAAAAATTACCATTAAATAGTTCTTCTTCTGTTCCTGTGAGCTTTCCTCCTCTTTGTTGTTTGATATAATTTTTAAAATTAGTATGGACTTGTTCTAATAATTTATTTAATCTTGCTACATCTGATTCTTTTTCTGGAAGAAATGGATCTAATACTGATTTACTATTGCCTGCTGTGTATACCCTTCTTTTTATACCTATTTTATTAATTAGTTCATCAAATCCAAAGCTTGCAGAAATAACTCCTATTGAGCCTATAATTGAAGAATTAGAACAAGCATAAATTTCTTTTGCACTGCAAGCAAGCCAATAACCGCCTGAAGCTGCTACATCTTCTACAAAACTAATTAATGGAATATTATGTTTTTTTGAAGAATGGATTAAATAGCTAGAAATTAACTCTGATTGCACGGGCGAGCCCCCTGGACAATCTATTAATAACACAACTGCTTTAGGACTTTTTTTAGTAAAAGCTTTATCTATTCTTGATAACAAATTTTTTAACGATAAATCTTTTTTAGAAGAATTGGAAATAACCCCTGATAATCTTAAAATATTAATAGTTGGTTTTTTTTTGAATAGTTTCATTTAGAATTATTAACTCCTGTTTATCTTTATTCTATGTGTTATTATTTATAGTTTAAGAAATTCTTTGCCATTTTGCAATATGTTTATTGCTTCTTTTGTAAAATTGCCTTCTTTGTTATGGATTGTTATGCCTACATGGATTTTAGGTGGTGATTTACTAAACTTTTGAGCTGAAAGTATGAACCTACTTGCTGATTCGTTTTTTTTAGAATAAATTGGATAAAGATTAATATTACCAAATTTGTTTGTTTCTAAGTTATCCATTAAATCTTTAAATCTATTAGTGTGGTGAATGATATAAAAAGTTCCATTGTTTGTTAATAGTTCAAAAGCTTTACTGATAAAATCTTTTAAATTAGCTGTGCTTTCTATATTCCCTTGATTTTTTAAATCATAGATGGAATTTTTTATAGAATCTTTTTTATAAAAAGGTGGATTGCTAAATACAATATCAAAACTATTTTTATTTAAAGATAGTTTGTTTATATCTTGGTTGATAATTTGAATGTTATTTGTATCAATAATTTGCTTGTTAATTTCTATGTTATAAAGTGCGAAATCTGCATAAAGTTTGTTAATTTCTACTGCTGTTATATTTAGATTTTTAAAACGAGTTGCAAGGGATAAGAATGCAACACCTACCCCACATCCTAATTCTAATATGTTAGAGGTATTTTTGCTTTGTAAGTTGATTATTGATGCAATTAATACTGAGTCAAGACCTGCTCTAAACCCTTTTAGAGGTTGTTTTATT